>JBATTL010000390.1:0-9234 GCA_049670525.1 Thiohalocapsa sp.
GCACCGCGCTTCCCGCGAATGCAAGGCAAGCGCCAGGATCAGGTTTCGATATCAATTGCTGCGATCTGGCCAATGGAACACGTCGGGGCGTTGCCGTCATGCGGCCCGTGATGAATGACTCAAATAACCCCGGCATCAAGTTTTCCACGATCTCTACCTGAGTATGCAACGACCTGCAGCACGCGCTCGCCGGACCTTGTCAGGCACCGCTTTCCCAGCAATAACGGAAGAACTAAATCCATGAAAAGCCACAGAACCTTTATTGATAAATCCCGATTATTACCCACCCTTTTCTGCGCTGCCTGCTTGTCGCCTTGGCTCAGCGCTCCGCTTGCAGCGGAGCCGGAGTCGGTGGCGGACTTTGGCAAGATCGCAGAAGGCGGTTTTACGAAGACTGTCGACGGTTCTTTTTTCCAGAACCCATTCACGAACCAGGGCGCGCCCAACCTGGTCGATAATATCGACGGCCAGACCACGAACACCTACGCTTGGTCAGGCGCGGCGAAGGACGGCAAGGTCTACATCGGCACCAACATTGATGCGGTTTGTCTCGGCACTGGCAATTCAGACTGTGCCGTTGGCGCCGAGTCCGGGGCGCAAATCTGGAAATATACGCCAAGTCCGGGAAACGACTTCGGCGATTGGGGCTTGAGCGGCACCTGGGCAATGGTGTTTCAGTCCCCCCCCGCAATACCCGGTTGGCTACTGACGCTCGGCGAGGTCTTTGGCTTTGACTTGAGTCAAGCAGAAGACCTGCCGCGCGACTTCGGCTACCGAAATATGGCGCTTTGCGAAACCGCCGATCGCACGGAACGCCTCTACGCCACCACACTGGGCCTTCCAGGCAATGTGCTGTATCAGAGAACCACCTGGTGGGGTGGCGAAACCTTTCAACCATCATCCACGGTCGGCCTGAACGCATCCCTGATCGACCTTGCCAACGGAGGCCTGGCCGATCTCGGCTACCGGTCGATCGTCTGCTTCAAGGGACGGGTCATCACGGCCCCGGCGGGCTCGGCCGAGGACCCCGATGCCCCGATAACGCCCACCATCCTCATGAATCCCAACCCGACCAATGCGACTTCTCCCTGGGTCGAAATCGCCAATGTCGCTGAACATCCCGACCTCGGGGATCCGAATAACCTCGGCGTGTTCCAGATCGAAGCGGTCGGCGACTACCTGTATGCATCGACAATCAATCGGGTCGATGGCTTTGAGCTTTGGCAAGGCGATGGCACCGACTGCGTTGAGCCCTGGGTCCAAGACGGGCATTGCAACATCAGCTGGAGCAAGGTCATTGATGCGGGTGGTGGCAGGCCATTCGATATCTTTAGCATGACGCTGAACAATGATTTCAGTTTTTTCGATCCTAATCAGGCACCGGAGTTCATTGCCAGCGCCATCGCAACCCTAGGGGTCTTCGGCAACGATCTCTATCTCGGCGCCAGTGAGTCCGGGTTCACCGGAGTATCTTTCGTGGAACTGATCCGCGTCAAAAATGCCCATCTGCCGAACCCGACCTGGACGGTGAACATCGGCTGGCCGCGCCAGGACTATGGAACCAGCGGCCCTGCGAAGCCGGCCAACTTCGTCTGTGAGAATGACGACGATATGGCAGACAATGACGCCGATCTCGGAGTCCTCGACGGGTTTTTTTGGCAGGCGATTCGGGGCTTTCTCGAAGATGAATTCGACCTTGCACCCGGAACACTGGCTTCGCTCCCTCTGATCCCGTTCGACAATGACGGGGATGCGGACGATTGCTTTCCGACCTCGAACGCCGGACCCGGTTTTGCGGACAACTTGCTCAACCTCCCCTTTCCAGACCAAGCCCAGCCCTATTCCATCGGGGCCTTCCAATACTTCTGGCGATTTGCGCAGTACCTGGCGGCAGACCCCGACGTCTTTTACCTCGGTGGGTTCGAACAGCTCAATCTATTTGTTGGTGGGCTGAACGCGCCTCGCGGGTTCGATCTGCTTAAAACCACGGATGGCAATAGCTTCGATTACGTCACACGCGACGGTTTCGGTACCGGTCCTGATGGCTCCAATGCGTATGGCGTGCGTACGCTGTTCGAAGTCGCCGGCCTCGGGCTGGTCGTCGGCACCGCCAACCCGGACTCGGAACAGGGTACGGATGTCTTCATTGGTACCCGCGCGCCAACGAACGTACCGCCCCACGCCGACGCGGGGCCCGATCAGTTATTGCGCGATGCCGATCCAATCGCGCCAACAACTGTCGAGACGACACTCAATGCCGGCGGCTCGCACTCGTCGTTTGACGGCGGCACTGCAATCAGCTGCACATGGTTCAGCGGTTCCGCAGACGCGGGCTGCAGCGGCGACCTCACGCAGCTTGACGGGCCAGTGGACTGCACCGACGATGTCCTGACGGGGGGGCTTGAGACCTTGGTCGACGGCAATCGCAACCCGGAGTATCCCTTCACCGTCCAGGTCACCGGCGAGCAGGGCACCAGCTGCGATACGGTTATTGTGACCGCAAGCTCGAATCGCTCTCCGACGGCACAGTTGCTCTCCAGTGTGCCCCTCGACAACACCAGAGTCGCCCCACCCTTCATGGTTACCTCCGGCCAGAATTCGAGCCCCCGTCCCATCGTCAGCCTGGTCGATTTCGACAGCGATGGCGCCGAGAGCTATCAGGTTCAGGGTGTTTGCGACGACCCGGACGGCGGACCCATTAGTGTTTGTGAGTTTGTCGTCAGAGATGCCGGAAACGAGGTATCGGACCAGGCATTGCTCTGCGCAGATGGCGCGACGACCTTACCTGGGCTGCCGCCTTGTAAGGTCACGGCCACGATCACGACTGGCGCGGACATCATCATTGCCGGTCCCGAGCTGGGCGGACCAACCAGGCCCGACATGTATCTTTGGGTCGAAGACGAGAACCGCCTCACCCGCATTCGCTGGGAGAGCACGACCAAGGACAGGGACGAGGACATCGATTTCGACAACGATCGTGCGATCATCGCGGACGGCTCGCCCGAATGTCGGTCGATCGTGAAGCAAACCTCGCCCGGCAAGCCGATCACGATTGACCCAACCGCCATCCTCGGTGACGGCAACCCGACCTGCATCGATCCCAACGGCGACCCGATGACCTTTGCGGTCCTTGACCCGCAGTTCGGCCCATTCGCAACAGGCGCGACGGCGATCGCGTTCGAAGGCGACACCAAGCTCGTCTATGATCCTGGTAATGCCAGTATCGGTAGCTTCGACAAGTTCGAGTTCGAGGCTTCGGACGGCTCGAGTTCCAGTCGCGACGTGGCGGTACGGATCGAAATCGTCTCTGCGCCCTTTGACGCCGACGGCAACGGTGTCGCGGAGGCCGCGACCGATGGCCGGCTGATGACCCGAGCCGCCTGGGGTAGACGAGGCACCGCGCTGACCAACGGCGCCGTTGGAGCCGGCTGTGTTTATTGCGACTCCGACGCGATTATCGCCAATCTGGTGCGCGGCGTGGAGAGTGGCGTCTACGACATCGACGGTGACGGTTCCCTGAGATACTTCACCGATGTCAGACTGATTGAGCGGTATCTCGCCGGTCGTCGCGGCTCGCAATTGACCTGGGGTGCTGTCGGTCGAGACTGTACCCGCTGCTCGGCTTCGGCCATCGCCGCTTACTGCGACACGCTTGTGCCTTGACCCAAGGACCCCACCCCTGCCAACCGCGCGGGGTGGGGTCTGCTTCGCACCGGACTAAGGGGCCGATGCGCTCGCCTCTCGCCGTCGTGCGACACCCATGTACATCGGCTGTGTCTCGGTCCAGTCGCGGCCCACGTAATCACGTATCAGTTCATTGGTGGTGCGAACATCGAACAGGTCCAGGGCGTAGCTTGCGAGCAAGTCCTTCATCTCCGAGGGTTCAACCCCGAACTGCAACGGTTCACCCATTTTTTGAAACCATGCCTGCTGGTCCGTCGGTCGGCGACCGGACGCGTTTTTCTGATCCGGCCAGAATTCGAGTACGAGCAATGAGTTTGCCGACAGTAGGGCCTTGAGATCCGCCAACGTGGCGCGGACGGCGGATTCGGAAAGGTAGTAGATCACGCCGATCCAACAGCAGAGCGTAGGCACCGCCGGATCAAAGCCCGCTTGTTCCAAACGGCCAATCAGTGAATCATGCTCGAAGTCGACCTCGACATCGGTCAGATCCAGCGTCGCTTCGCGCTCCAGCCGACCGACACGCGCGCGTTTTTGCACCTGTGTCGCTGGGTGGTCCACCTCGAAAATCCGAAATCCAACGCGACGTCGCGCTAAGCGATAGCTCATCGTGTCGTAGCCGACCCCGAGTAGGAGCAGTTGCCGCGCACCTTCTTCGGCCGCTCGTTCGGCCCACTCCTGCGCGTAACGATCACGGGCTGGCACATGGTCAATAATATCTGCGCCCAACTTTCGGGCGAGCAGCCTGCGTGACAGTGCAGTTTGCGCGATCAGCCGTCTGAACCATCCTCCGGCCATGTCGCACGCAAAAGGATCTTCGAGAATACGGTCTTCCCCCGGCAAGCCTTGCTGCACGCAGCGGATGAATGCCGCGCCATCGGCGGTCGCACTGGGCTTGTTGGGTTTCATGGTAGGCGCAACGTTGATCGATTGGAGGATCGCGCGGGTTTCAGCTCATTCGCTCCGCAGCGCTTCCACTGGATTCATCCCGGCGGCGTTTCGGGCGGGCGCGACGCCTGCAACGAGTCCGATTAGCACGGATAGCCCGACCGCGGCGCCAGCGTAGCTTACCGAAATATTGATGGGTAAGTAGGGAATCGCCAGACCGAGCGCCCAGGCGCCGCCGATACCAATGAGAAGTCCGGCTGTACCGCCAAGACCGGCGAGCACGATAGCTTCGATCAGGAAGAGCAGCAGAATGTGCCGGCGCTTCGATCCGATTGCGCGCATCAAACCAATCTCCGCCGTGCGTTCCGAGACGGAGATGGTCATGATAGTCATGATTCCCACGCCGCCGACGACCAGTGAAATTCCGCCCAGTCCGGCGATGGTTATCGTCACGATCGCGAGTACCGAACCGAGCCGGTTCAACATTTCGTCTTGCGTGGCCACGGTGAAATCGTCGTTTCCGTGTCTCTTGGTTAGGAGCGCTCTGAGCCGCTGCCCGAGTTTCTGTTCGTCGACCCGTGTTCCAAACAGTACGCCGATCTCCATCAGACCGTCTCGGTTAAACATGGCCATGGCGCCACCGGTCGGGATGAAAGCCGTATCGTCAACGTCCACTCCGAGCATTTCGCCTTTGGAGGCCATGACGCCGATCACGCGATAGGGCTCTCCGGCGACTCGAACCACCTGGCCCAGCGGATTCCTGTCATTGAAGAGCTCCTGCGCAAGATGACGTCCCAATACAACGAACGGGCGGGCGGATTCGAAGTTTCCGGCAGGGAGAAATCGACCCTTGCCGACGCTCACGCGCCAGAGCGCGGGGAGGTCTGGACCGACACCGGCAATGGTCGAGTTCCGACTGCGGTTTCCCAACTTCACTTGGGCGCTGCCCCTGATGATCGGCACCACGGCCCGCACTCCGGCCAATCGGGTGACCGCGTGGGCATCCTCCAAGGTCAACGGCCTTACACTTGCGTTGGCACCACCGGCCGTGCCACGCGTCAGCGTCTTGCCCGGCGTAATAGAAATGACATTGGTGCCGAACTCCGTGAACTCAGACAGCACAAACAGCCGAATCCCCTCGCCAATGGCGGTCAACAACACGACCGCCGCGATACCGACTGCAATGCCAAGCGAGGTCAGAAAAGTGCGCATAGGCTGCGCGCTGACAGCATTGAGCGACAAAAACAAGAAGTCGCGCAGGGTCATCGCCGTCAGCCGCGTCGACTGAGCGCAACGACTGGGTCAAGCCTCGCGGCGCGCCGCGCGGGTGCGATGCCGAACAGTAGCCCTGTGGCCATGGACACCGTGATTGCGCTTAGAAACGACCAAAGCGGCATCTCAAGTGGGAAGTCCGGCAGCAGCTGTGTCACCAGCCAGCCCAGCGACAAAGCGGCGGCGACGCCGAAGACGGCGCCGGCGAACGACAACAACAGCGACTCGACCAGGAACAGAGAGAGGATATGTCCGCTCCGGGCGCCGACCGCCTTCAACAACCCGATCTCGGGCGTGCGCTGGTAGACGGAGACGAGCATGACATTCATGATCAGGATGCCGGCAACCGCGAGTGAGATGGCCGCGATGCCGCCAACGGTAAGGGTCAGCGCCAGAAAGATGCGGTCGAACGTCGCCAGTACCGCGTCTTGCGCAACGACTGTGACATCTTCATCACCATGATGGCGTTTTCGGATAATGTCCAGAATGTCGCGCTCGGCACTGCCAACGCTCTGTCGACTCTTGGCGGCGACGAGAATCCGCAATAAGGAAGCGGTATTAAACAGAGCTTGCGCAGAGGCAACCGGGATTATCACCACGTCGTTGAAGTCGATGCCGATGGATTGTCCTTTATCCGCGAGCACGCCGACCACGCGAAAGCGCCTGTCGTTCAACCGCAGCCATGCACCCAGTGGGTTGCGGTTGCCGAACAGCTCCCGCTTTACCTTGGCACCCAGAACGCAGTCCGACGAGGCTCGAGCCGGGTCGATGTCAGAGAGAAAAGATCCGTGCACCAGCTCCAACTGGCGCACCGCGAGGAGTTCCGAGGTTGACCCGAGCACCTGAATGTCACGCGCCCGCGCGCCAGCCGAAGCCGGGGCCGTACCCAAGATCAGCGGTGCTACCTGGGCGATCGCGGTGCTGCGATAAAGCGCCGAGGCATCGGCAAGCGTCAGCTCCTTGGGTATCGCGCCGGTCGTGAGCTGGGGCTGAGCGCCGGCAGTCTCGGACTTGCCAGGCAGAACCACCAGCAGATTCGTGCCGAGCGTGGTGAATTCCGCAACGATGAATCGACGAGCGGCATCGCCGAGCGAGGTCAGCAGGACGACCGAACACACGCCGATGGACATCGCCAGCAGCAACAAGATGGTCCGCAGCCCGAAGCCGCGCAACGCGCCGACACTAAAACCGATGGCATCTTCGAGCTTCATTGAAGGGTTGACGCTAACCCATTGCGCGATTCTTGAACCCGGCTCGCGCTCTCCTGTGATGCGCGCGTGTCCGACACGATCTGTCCGTCCATCAGATGCAATTGTCGCCGCGCCCGCTGTCCCAGCTCCGGATCGTGTGTCACTAGCAGCAGCGTGATCCCTTGCTGATTGAGTCCCTCCAGCGTTGCCATCACCGCCACACCAGAAGCACGGTCGAGGTTCCCCGTGGGTTCGTCAGCGAGGATGATCTCCGGCTCCAGCACGACCGCCCGTGAGATCGCGACGCGTTGCCTTTGGCCACCGGATAGTTGATCGGGACGATGGTCAGCCCTATCCGTGAGCTGCATCGACGCCAGGACCCGCTCTACCCGCTCGCGCCGTTCGTCTGGCTCTATTCCCGCCAACATCAAAGGAAGTTGCACGTTTTGCGCCGCGGTCAATCGGGGCACCAGATGAAACGACTGAAAGACGAATCCGATCTTGTCTCGGCGGACATCGGCCTGTTTGTTGTCGCTTAGTGCGGTCGTATCGGCGCCGTCCAGCAGATACCGGCCTGCATCGGGCCGGTCAAGCAGCCCGATGATGTTGAGCAGCGTCGATTTCCCGGAGCCGGAGGTCCCCATGATCGACACATAGGCGCCGGGCTCGAATCTAAGATCGACGCCGCGCAGCGCGTGTACGGTCTCGTCGCCGAGCTTGAAGTATCGCTCGATCCCGGTGAGCTGGATCATTGGGCCACTGAGATCTGCTCCGCCAGAACGCCGTCGCCGATTCCGGCGGCATCGACCGAGGTGACCACCAATTCGCCGTCGGTGACTCCATCCAGAATCTCGGTGAAATCCCAATTCGAAAGGCCGGTCACAACCTGGCGTTCGGTCAGCATGCCTTGATGCGGCTCGAACACGAACAAGCGATCATCGCCGATCATCGCCTCCGATGGCACGCGCAAGACCCGATCGCGGACCTCGAGAATGACGTCGACGTTTGCGCTATAGCCGGCCAGAAGCCTTTCGATGTCGGCTTCATTGTCGAAAGACACCTCGATGTCGACGGTGCGCGCCTGTTTTTCGTAGTCCTGCACGAAAGGGGCAATCCGCTTGACACGCCCTGTAAAGCGCTTGTCGCCGAAGGCGTCGAGCGAGATTCGGGCCGGCATGGCTGGTTGCACTTGCGGGGCGTCGACCTCGTCGATCGGGGCCGTCACGAAAAAGCAATCGCTGCCGATGATGTCGATGATCGGTGGCGTCGGGATGCCCGGGGGCGAAGGCGTCACGTACTGGAGCAGATCGCCGTTGACTGTCGCAACGACGCCATCGAAGGGAGCCATCAGCCGCGTTCGGGTCAGCCTCGCCTGCGCCAATTCAAGCTGGGATTGGCTCACTTTGACTCCGGCCTTCGCTCCTTCGCATTGGGCCGCGCGGGCCTTTGCCTCGGTCACGGCCTTGTCGGTCTGGTCCGCGGAGGCCGAACCGCGCCGCTGCAGTGAGAGCAAGCGATCCGCCTCACGTTGTGCAACCTCAGCCTGCAAACACGCCGCCTCCGCGTTGCTCTCAGCTTCGAGTTTCTGACTTGCTGCAAGGGATATCTCTGCCTTGATGTCGTCATTCCAAAGCTCAAGCAGTAGTGAGCCGGCTTTGACATGATCCCCTTCTCTAACCGCTAGTTGGGCGATCTGTCCGCCGACGCTCGGCGTGGGTGAGGATCGAACGCAGGCTTCGACCGTGCCCGCGCGCGTGTTTGACGCAATCTGCTCGACGGGCCCGTACTCCGCGGCTTCTACAGCCACCTTGACCACATCGATTTTCGTCGCTTGCCGGTAGGACAGCACGCCGATCCCGATTACGCCGAGCACCAACAACGTCCTGATCAATAATCTCTTCACCAATGATTACCGTCGCAGAGGGGGTAAAACGACAAATCGGCGCGTGGGCCGGGCTGGTCTCTTGGACCGGCATTTGCGCGACAGGGACCATTCCGATCCCGGTCGCAGATGGCTGCCGTTGGCCGGTCAGGCGTCGTCGCGGGTTAGGTGCCGCCAATCGTTGGCGCTTCCGTCCATCCGACGACGTGGTCAGCTTCTCGCCGGGTCGCGATCCAACGGTCGTCGACGAATAGGCGCTCGCCATCGATTGCGGTGAGTCTGAAGGCCTTTGGTTTACCGTTTAGTCCGGTACCCTTTGCC
>JBATTL010000391.1:0-4776 GCA_049670525.1 Thiohalocapsa sp.
GCGGTCTCAATCGACCGGGTACGGCCTTGACAGGCTCACGGGTACCGCAGATTCAGGCGCGCCCAGTCGCGCGGCAATCGAGTTCCCCCAGGTGCGCGGGCGGCGGTGCGTTTGAGCTGACGCGATACACGACAGGGCACGGTGCGGCGTTGTGCGGTAGGCGTTCGCAACTGTTAAACCGCGTCGACTCCGTTTCCTCAAGTGCGGGCGTCTCGAGCACGGCTTTTTGCGGGTGCGTTGCGACAGCTGCCATGCCGAGCACCTGGTCGCTTTCAGCTGCAAGAAGCGCGGCTTCTGCCCCAGTTGTGGTGCTCGGCGCATGGCCGAGAGTGCCGCGCTGCTGGTCGACTGGGGCGTCTTGTTTGCGCAGCCGCCAGTGGGCGGTTCGGGAGACTGAGCGACAATGGAGAACGGTCGGGGATAGTTTGCAGCTGATGGTTGCCACGAGGTGCTGGTGGAGGCCCATCCTGACTCCTCTGAGGTACAGGCCACGCTAGGCGCGGCGCATGAGCGAAGCGATTATGTGACACAGATGCAGGTGCAGCACCGCCACGCGATGCTGCACCTGTAACCTGCTCGATGGTACTTAGAAGTCGATCATCATCGGCTCGATCGATTCGATGTCGACTGACGCGCCAAGGCCCAAGCCTCCAGCACCGGCACCTGCGCCGGCTACTACTTCTACGTAGTAGTCAGTGCTTCCCAGTGGAATAACCCCTCCATCTTTACTGACGAAGCCACCGCGGAACTCTTGGAAGGCGCCCATCGAAGAGTAGGTGTACACCGCCTCGGCGTGGAGGTCAGCTCTCGGGCGTGTGACGTGGAAGAAGCCTTCGATCAGCTCGCCTGTGAAGCTGCTCGGCAGCATGCCCTCGATGTCTGAGCAACCGATCCTGACGGCTTCCAGCGAGCCGATGCTCTTGGTTGCAACCGTTATGGGACCGGACAGGCTGTCCGACGAGATCTTCACCTGAACGTCTACTGGGCGTAGCGTGGGATTGAAGAGGTTGAGCGCGGTCGAGTAGCTGCCCGGCTGAAAATCATGGTAGTAGGGCGGCGGAACTAGCTGCGCTAGCAGGGGGGGCGTCAAGTGTTCCGGCGGCAGCGGCGGCCCGGCACCCAGTCCTTTGTTGACTTGCGCGGCGGTCTTGCTCACGCGCAGTCCTTCATCCAAAATGCCACAGGTGAACTTGGCCATGTAGAGCGAGCGCTGGAAGTTGATTACCAGGTCGTCCTTTGCAACTGGGATAGCGGTGGGGCTGGGGCTTATGAGTCCACCGTACTGCTGAGCGATGGCGCCCGAGGCTAAGCTGAGCATACTGGCTGTTGCAATAGTGCCCACCCAGGCGCGGATAGGGGTGCCACTACCTCGTGGCGAAATAAGTTGGCTTTTTCTGTTCATGGTTTGTCTCCGTACTGTCACTGAATTGATCTGAAACGTACGCACGGCGATCTCCGAACGTACACAAACTGATACGAATTCAGCGGCGATACGGATGAGGCGCTATTTCACAGCTCGGTTGTGCACTATTTGCCTTGAGCTGGCGGCGCTCTTATGCTAGCAGCGTTACACGGATGTGGACATCGGGTGGCCGGAGGGTTTTTCAGCTTGGGCCCCAAAATTGTTCAGCCAGCTCTAGGACCTTGGGATCACCTTCGAAGACCACAACATCGCCCTCGCAAAGGCACATCTCGGCGACTGGCTCCTCGCCCCGCCTATGCTAGCGGCGCACGGCGACGACTTTGACGCCGATCTCGTCGAGCTCGAGCTCGCTAGTGCCTCGATCCGCAGCCAGGCTGCCCGCATGCAGTGGCACCGCGCGGAGGCGGCTGGCTACGAAGGTGCCGGGCGTGACATCGGCACCATGGAAATAACTTTGCAACTCCTGGTAGCGATCCTGTCGGATGCAATCCACAAGGTGCTTGATCTCGGTATCGGCAAAGCCCAGACCCTTGAGCAGTTGCCCAGACATGGCCATGCTCCCTTCCAAGGCTTCAGGTACAACTGCGTCGGCACCTTCCCCTGCCAGAGTCCCATAGTCGCCGGCGTTGCGTGCTCGGACCACGCTAAAGATGTCCGGGTTGGCGTCGCGTGCGATGTGCAGCGCGCGCTATCGCTTGCGGGTTGTCGAAGCTGATGACCATGGCCTTGGCGCGCTGAATGCCGGCCGCCAGCACCTGAATCCGCGATGCGCCCAATAGCGCGCCCGCGAACCTGTCCTCGGCGTGGATTCTAGCCGAGACATGCGATCTCGGGGCTGTTTGTCGGTTCGAGCGGGGGCGGTCTGCAGGTTACGGGGCACGCGAGGAACGGGTGCTACCGGCCGAAAAGGCCGTTTATGCTTCCTATACTCCCATCACGTCGCGGCTTTCAGCGGCACTTGCCTCCGCGCAGTCCAACTCGGCCAGCAGCACCTTTTTGTCGAAAAGACAGACCCCCATAGTCGTGAGCCCGGTCTGTAGGGCTACGTCGGGGCTGTCGTCTATCTCGTTATCGCCCGCCTCGCTCATATCCGAAATACGCTCCTCTTTGTCCATGAGCAGGATTGGACCGCTGAGCCCCGGGGATTCCGTCGACCGCAACGCGAGGCTTATGTCTGCACCGAGGTCCACATGGGCGCGGATCATCTCTGCGTAGTCCATGCGGTAAATCGATCCGCCGTCGAGCACGAGTATATGGCGGGCAGAGCTGCGCTCGAGCAGGTAGCGGTTCTGGCGGTTCTGGCGGATCGCGTCAAGCGTCCCGGCATACCAGCTCGCACCTTCGCGCATCTGCTTGACAGGTTCCGAACTTGCCGGTGTCTGCGCTAAGCGCCGTTTGGAAACCAATCGGGAAGCTGGCGATTCAGCCGCCTTCCCAAAGCCGCCGGACGGCGGCATACCGGCAGGATGCCAGCGGTCCCCGTATGGCGCTCGATGGGCTTACGCCTACTACTCACTAAGGAAGCAATCAGAGCCTTGCGTGCAGCTCCCGGGCGAGATGTTCCTGTGCTTGTGGTGGCCCGGCGAGCAGGATCAAGAGCTTGCCGACGAGCACCGGACCCCAGTTGACCAGGATGATTCCCCGTCCGGTTGCGGGGTCGTACTCCAAGCCGGCGAGGTCGATTTCGGCGAGGTTGCGGTGCTCCGTCTTGAAGCTCCTGGCAAGCCATTGCCCGATACCCAGCTTCTTGGCAATGGCGGTGGGATAAGAGGCGCCGTTGAAGCGCGGGTTGCACTCGATGGCAAGATAATCCGCACGACCGTCCTTTTCCACAACCGCCACGTCGAATGCGAACACCCCCTGCATTCCCTGCTCGTAGAGCCATAGGGCCATCGGTTCTACACAGTCCCAGGGCTCTGCGCGGGCAGGGTAGCGGTTACCCTGATGCGCAGTGCCCTCGAGCACCTGCTCCGTGGCGAGGAACCGAGACAACCTATTGCCGTGCACCTTGTATTGAAGGTTGAGGAAGCAGTCGCTTGGGACCTCCGTCTGGATCTGAACCGGAATCCCTTTACCAAAATGTGCGAGGGCTGCGCATAGCGCCGTGCGGTCTGCGCAGCGGTAGATCCCCACTCCGGATACGGATACCGCCGCTTTGAGGTAACAAGGAAAACGGAGCCGGCGTATCTCGGTCTCGTCGATTTCGGCGACGTCCCCGTAGCATTGGGTTTTCGGGGTGGGGACACCCAGTTCCTGGGCCAAGGCTACGAAGTTGTTCTTGGAGTTGATGCACTCCACCATCCAATACCAGGGTCTGTTCGGACGAGCCGCCTGTTCCTGTGCACCGAAGAAGAACACCGATAACGTTCGGTACTGGTATTCGACTAGAGCGCGGTGTTCGACATTCCAAATGACTTGGTCCGTGAAGCTCAGACCCACCCGATCGTAATGGGCGCTGATGAAGGGCCATTGGGGCTTCAGGTCGGGATGGAGCTGGATGATGTCGCCGGGCTCGGTCATGCCTAGCGCGCGGCCCGAGTAGAGATAATTCCCCCTGATGCCCTCTGCTGTGCAGCCCATGATGTCGTGGTTGAGTATGCGGGCGGGAACCTGTTCGAGCCTGGGATTGAGGAGCGCCGGAGTGCAGCGGTCTACTGACCTGGAGAGCATTGACATGCGGCTGTATCCTTTTCGATTTTTTGGAATCGCTGGCTTGCGAGGTCTGACTAGCGACTAGTAGAGTCAGGCAAAAAGCGGACCAATGCCAACAACAGCGGTTTCCTTGCTGTCTACCTGCTTGCTTTGGGCAATATTGGGGAACGTGGCAGTGAAGCCGCACCGATTTTGTGCAATTGTGCCGGGGCCTTTGGACAGTAAAGATCGGGACTCCCGATGCGAAGGCGAGTTCGATTTAACTGGTTCTGTTGCGTTAATTTTCGACAGGCAGAATCGGCCTACCTCCAGGCGAAATCAGGCTGCCAAAGAATAGAACTGCTCTGCGGCTGACAACTCCTGTCCGTTGTCTTGGATCATCTGGCCTTTCTTGATCATATGCATGAACTCGATTCCTGCCAGCGCTCGGCGAGCAGACCAGAAGGATTTTAACCCGAGCCTGGGACGAACGATCCGTTTCACGGCGCGATGATCCTGCTCTACCAAGTTGTTCAGATACTTGTTCTGACGGATCTTAATCGGCGCGCCAGCCTCCTAATTAAAGCGCCTCCAGGGTGTTTCCCGAGCAGCCGGTTCGCCAGTGGGTGCTGAGCGTCCCGTATCCGTTGCGCTTCCTGTTTGCCAGCCGCTCCGCGGTCATGGGCCGTGTGCTCGGCATTGTCTACCGCTGCATCGCCACG
>JBATTL010000392.1:0-2135 GCA_049670525.1 Thiohalocapsa sp.
GGCTTCGAGTGGGCTGGCGAATGGACCGTTACCTACGAGACCTTCCGCGACATGGGTGCCGCGTTCGTCGTCGCGCTTATTCTGATCTATATCCTGGTGGTCTGGGAGTTTGGGAACTTCCGCATCCCGCTCGTGATCATGGCGCCGATTCCGTTGACTCTGCTGGGTATCATCCCCGCGCACTGGCTGACGTTTCAACTCGGCTTCGGCGGTGAGTTTACGGCGACATCCATGATTGGCTGGATCGCGCTGGCCGGCATCATCGTGCGCAACTCGATCCTGCTGGTCGACTTCTCGATCCATGAGGTCCAAAAGGGCGTGCCGGTTGCGGAGGCGGTCATCCGCGCTTGCAAGACCCGGACGCGGCCCATCGTGATTACCGCGTTGGCGTTGGTCGCTGGTTCCAGCGTGATTTTCAGCGACCCGATTTTTCAGGGCATGGCCATCTCGCTTTCGTCCGGCGTACTAGTATCAACGCTGCTGACATTGATCGTCATCCCGCTGGGCTGCGTCGCGGCGAGCAAAGACCTGTGCGAGGTCGCCGTCGCGAGCGCGCGCCCTGGCACCAGCGTCCCCTGCGCGGATGGTTTGGTGAACGAGACCGCTGGACAGTCGCCCGCCGCGGTGCCGCAGCCGATCGGACCGTCGATTTGGGCGAGGATTGGCAATGTTCTGGTTCTGGTGCTGTACGGAATCCGTGGGTTGTTCCTGCTATTGTTTGACTGGATGAAGGGCGTTCTCAAGAGCAAGACGCCGCGTGGAGGCCCGCCATCCAAGCCGCCCGCGTCATCGCGTCCCAACGGTGGCGGTTCGCCACCATCCCCCCGGGGCCGCAGTGGCTCCAATGCCGAAGAAGGCATCGGTGCGTCCTCCCTTGGAACACAGAGGCCTAATGCCTTGAAGGAGGCCTCGCAACAGGCCGCTGATCAGGCGCCCGCAGCGATCGCCCGGTCGACGGCGGCGCCTGCTGTGGCGGAGCCCGCCGCGGAAGAGCCGGCGCCACTGAATGTGGCTTCCGATGCAACCACTGCGCAGCCGAAGACCATCGCTAAGAAAAAGGCCAAGGCAAAGGCAGCATCGAAACCGAAATCGGCCGGCGCCGCGCCCAGGATTTCCGCGGCAAAAGTGCAGAAAAAGGCGGCGCGTCGCGGCATCCGACTCAAGACCGAGAATGGGGATCCGACATCGCTCGACTGACCCGCGGCCTAGTCGAACTGGTTCCCGAATCGGCTCCAGGCCCGTTTGGCGCTACACTTGTAGCTCTCCCTAGCGAGCACCTTCCGGATGAGGTGCGCGACCACCAATCCGCCCGCGGCGGCGTGCCGGAACCGCGGACGGTCAAACGAGAGGTTTCCGCTACCAAGGAAATGAAATTCCCCTTGACCATCGTAATCTGGAGTTGGGTGGCGCTTCTGCCGTTGTCGCTGGCGTTGGCCTTTGATTCCTTCGATTCCTCCCAGTCCCCGGATCCCGGATCCTATGAGCAAGGCGGCGCGGCGGCACCTCGCTATGTTCCCGAGGCCGAGCAAAATCCGTCACCAGCTTACCGCTCCGAGCAACAGTCGGATTGGTACTCGTCCGATTGGTATGCCGATCAGGTCGGCGTCGACCGGCACGATGATTGGCGCGAAGGGGGGCAGTGGTCCGAGCCTGCCGCGAGGTTGCCGAGCTGGCGCTCGGAAGATGCACAACCCCGCTACGATAGGAATGGCTGGCCTGATTCGGCACCCGACAGACGCCAGCGCACCGAGCCAGATTGGTACGCCAGACCGACCGATCCACGCGGTCGTGATAACGGGATTAGCGATAGCTACCAGGGGGATCGGTCAGACAGCCCGAGTCTACCGGCACAGCGTTCGCGCTATCGTTTTCGCGATGACCCGCGTCTTCGGAACCAAGGTCCAGTTGACCGTCGTGGGGCTTATCGTTTCCGGCCGCTGACGGCGAAAGAACTCGAGCGTCGGCGCGAAGCGGTGGACGACGGGGGTTTTCGCCAGCGGCGCCCGAGGAGCCGGCAACAGGATACCGGCTCTTTTGGCGGTGAGGTCTTCGGTTTCGAACCGGATGGGGGTACAAGCGACTTTTATCAGCGTTACTATCGCGGCGGACCTTAGGCTGGCCACGGTTTCGATGGC
>JBATTL010000393.1:0-1914 GCA_049670525.1 Thiohalocapsa sp.
TTCACAACATCTTCCTCCGAACTTCACGTTTGTGTAATTCGACAGTAACAAAACGCGGGCTTTGGCACAGCAGACGGGATGACTCATGGGCTGCGATGATTAACGCAGTCCAGGGCAGCCCACGCCCTTCCGCGGGCACTCGAAGCTATGGTCCTCAAGAGCGGAAATCCCGCCGGGCGGGCCTGGTGACTGGGGCCGGGAATCGTTCAGCCGCAGTACGGTGAAGTGCTGAGCAATGCATTATCCTTGAAGGGGTTATTCGCCCAACCGCTGGAAATATGCAGTAGGCGTTGGAATGGAGTCGGCTAGGATTTGCGAGCCGAGTTGCCCGAGCGGTGCTGAAGAATCAGTAGCCTACGAGATGGCCACTGCAACACTGCCGCAGTGATCAGGCCAACAGGCCGCGTATGATCAGGCGTTTTCCGCTCAGCCCGGTAGCGCCATGTCCGAATTCCTCCTCGATGATTCCGTCGGCGACACCCTGCCGCAGAGTTACCGGCTGCAGATCCTCGTCCCCTGGTCGCGCCTCTTGCACTTGTTGCGCGCCGCGCTGAGTAAGCTCGCCGAGCGTAAGCATGTCGATGTCCCGCACCACGCGGCGGCGCATGTCTGTTTGCGTCCCCTGTGCCGACTTCCTCGGCTCAAGGCCGCGCGCTGGGCGCTTGCCGGGCAGGTGATCATTTTCCTATCCCCGCGACTCTATCCCTCCTGGTCTAACTTCGAGGCTATCAAGGCCCTGGTGCCCCGCCTGCGCCGCAGTACTGGCCTGGAGATACTGGGCATGCAGCAGGGACCGGAGGGCGCCGCGCGCGTCTGGGATGGTGAAGATTGGGGAGCGCTGGATGCGACCCCCCCGATTGCTTGCGATTGCGGCGACCCACAGCGACATGAGAACGCTGGGGATATCGGGGAAGACTCCGTACCACTGGGGCCAAGATGTTAAGTTTGGTTAGGTGCGTCCCGCTGCCCTGTTTGGGGAGGAAGGGCGCAGGAAGCTTAAATCGGTGCGGGCGCACCGCTTCTCGCCTGCTTCTGCATTCGTCGCCTTGACCTGCCTCCCGCTCTCAAAATTGGCCGTCGCAGTTACAGTAACCGCTCCTGGTCGCTCGTACCGCAGCCACGCAGGTCGCCACTCCTCGCACAAGGCCGCTCTTGTCTAGGCTGCCGGTTGCTCGCCGCGTTCCATCTGACTGTGCGTCGTGAGCACCAGTGCGGGGGTTGAAGACACTCCGGTCGATCCATGATCTCCGGACGGCCTGGCCCCGCTGCTGCTCGCAGGCACCCAAGACCCTCGACCCCACTCGCCTAGTCCGGGGTATCGAAATCGCCGGGGGTGTTTGATCCCGCCACGACGCTGCAAGCCGCGCTTTGATTGTCGGCGCCGTGTAGCCGCTGCGAGGGCAGCTGCCAGACCGCGAGCAGACCCTCCACCACCTCATAGTTCATCGGGAGCGGCCTCACTGCCAAGGCGATCAAACACATAGCACCGCGTCGGATGTTTGTATCCCGGAAGGCGGATTTTGCTGTCCGTGCGGCCATCGCCGCCGGGGCTCAGAACCCCGTGTTGCACCAGCAGCTGTGCCGCGTCAGTGGCGTTGAAGCCCTTAACGACTTCTTGCTTGAAGGTCTCTGGCAGAACGTAGAGCCGCAACGGGCCTTCGTTCTCATCCAGCATCTCCTTAAACCCCGCCGCCTTTCCGACTTCCGGCGCATGGTCGTCAGACGCGCGAGACTTCCAACGCAGTCGGCTCGAATTCGCTTCGAGCCACAGCCCAACCTGCTCCAGCAGCTGCCGCTCCGCCATGGGCACTGGGCCGCCCCGCGCGTCGAGCCAAGCTTCGAAGCACATGGCTGTTGCATCAAGCACGGCCCCCGCCGGCCAACCCGTGATGCCCTCAGCTGGTGCAAGCTCAC
>JBATTL010000394.1:0-3021 GCA_049670525.1 Thiohalocapsa sp.
TGAGAACGATTCTCATCGAATCGATTCCCGTCGCCGTCCTCGCCCATGACTGAATGAAATCTCGCTTTCCTGCCGAACGGCAAGGAGCGGCTTGATCGAATTGCACGGGGTTTTCTTTCAGGCACTAATTACTGTTGGAAACAACAGTAATGCAAACCTGGCATTCTCCGTCGTGACGCTGGCGGGCGCGTGTGATAGCTTGAAGGGCTGTTCTTGAGCCGACCCCGGCGAGCCGCTGTTGTCATGACACTGAATTCCACCGAAGAGATCATCGCCGATCTGCGCGCCGGGCGCATGGTGGTGATCATGGACGACGAGGACCGCGAGAACGAGGGCGATCTGCTCATGGCGGCCGATTGCGTCACGCCTGAGGCCGTCAACTTCATGGCCAAGTACGGACGCGGTTTGATCTGCCTAACCTTGACCAAGAGCCGCTGCGAACGGCTGCATCTGCCACTGATGGTGAACGGCAACAGCGCCCCGCACTCCACCGCGTTCACCGTATCCATCGAAGCGGCCAACGGCGTCACGACCGGTATCTCGGCCGCCGATCGCGCCCGCACGGTTAAGGCCGCGGTTGCGCCCGAGGCACGCTCAACTGACCTGGTCCAACCCGGCCACATCTTTCCGCTCATCGCTCAGCCCGGCGGCGTGCTGGTGCGCGCGGGTCACACCGAGGCTGGCTCCGACCTGGCGCGGCTGGCAGGCTTTGAGCCGGCGGCAGTGATTGTTGAGATCCTGAACGAAGACGGGACCATGGCCCGGCGGCCGGATCTTGAGGCCTTCGCGGCCGAGCATGGTCTGAAGATCGGCACCATCGCCGATCTGATCCACTATCGTGTCGCGAATGAGAAGGCCGTCATGCGCGAGCAATGCTGCGAGCTGCCTACCGAATTTGGCACCTTCTCAGTCACGGCCTATCGGGACACCATCGACAACGATGTGCACCTGGCCCTGACTCTGGGTGAGATCGACCCCGCCACGCCGGTGCTGGTGCGCGTGCATTTGCAAAATTCGCTCTGCGATCTGTTCGGTACCTACCATCCGGCCTGCGGTTGGCCGTTGAAGGACGTGATGCGCCAGATCTCGGAGGCCGGCGAGGGTGTGATTGTCGTTCTGAGAAATCGCGACGATGCCGGGGACTTGCTCGCCAAGCTCAGCGAGATCAGTGAGGACCAAGACGACGACTGTGCTCCACCGCTGCGTACGGATCGCAACGAGTTGCGCACTTATGGTATTGGCGCTCAGATCCTCGCAGACCTTGGCGTGCGCAAGATGCGCGTGATGAGTGCGCCCAAGGCGATGCATGGCATCTCCGGCTTCGATCTTGAAGTGGTCGAGTATGTCGGCAGTGCACGCGTCTCGAAACCGGCCCCGACGAATCCCCTATAGATTCGGTCGGCGTGCTCGCCTGTGAGCGTCATTCCGCCGCGCCAATGCCTCGCAGGAACGACCGCATTGGGTCGGCGTCGTGTGGTGTCGCCGTTGTTGCTCGGTGCGACTGGCCCGCCGGCCGCCGAGGAAGCCGTGAACCACATGCTTTACTGATGAGGCAGCCATGATCAATACCATCGAAGGCGTTTTGCGCGCGGACAAAGCCCGCTTCTGTCTAGTTGTATCGCGCTGGAACAGCTACATCGTCGAAAGCTTGGAGAGGGGCGCCATTGATACACTCACGCGCCATGGTGCCGACCGGGCGGACCTGACCATCGTGCGTGTACCCGGTGCCTTCGAGATGCCCGTCGCCATTGAGCGCATCGCTGCAAAGGGCGGCTATGACGCGATCATTGCGTTGGGCGCGGTGATCCGCGGCGGCACGCCGCACTTCGAGTATGTCGCCGGCGAGTGCGTCAAAGGCATGGCCCAAGTCAGCCTCAAGTACGCGATCCCCGTGGCCTTTGGCGTGCTGACCGTCGACAGCATAGAGCAGGCGATCGAGCGTGCCGGCACCAAGGCGGGCAACAAAGGTGCCGAAGCGGCGATGTCCGCGCTGGAGATGGTCGATCTGTTCAGGAAGCTCGACTAAGCATGGCCGGACGCCGCACAGAGGCGAGACGCTATGCCGTGCTGGCGTTGTACCAATGGCAGGTCGGCGGGCTTTCGCCTGAGGAGATCGCTCGCCACTTCTTTGATGATCCGGCCTGGATCGAGGCCGTGGCGGAGGGATTGATCGAAGATCTCGATGCCGCCGCGGCGCTCTCGGCCGGTAAATACGACGCACAGCTTTTCGACCAGTTGCTCAAGGGTGCGGCCGAGCGCGCCGACGAGATCGACGACGCGCTGAGACCACTGGTGGATCGCTCGCTGCGCAGCATCGACCCGGTCGAGCGAGCGATCTTGCGCGTCGGCGCCTACGAACTGCTCTATAGTCCGGAGCTGCCTGTGGGCGTGGTCATCAACGAAGCGGTGGAACTGGCCAAGGTGTTCGGCGCCGAGAAGGGCCATCGCTACGTCAACGGCGTGTTGGACAAGCTCGCGCGGACCGTGCGCCGCGACGAACTGGCGGTGCGCTCGCCGGCCTGAGGGGGAGTACGGGCGCTCAAACCCCGTCGGTGTGACTCCATGCCGCGGCTGGAGCCTGCTTTTCCGCGCGCGAAGCCACGGAATCCCGTCGATTTGGTGAACCGCGCTGGCGTTGAGCCCCGCCAGCCATTGGGATCGGCAACACGCCTTAAGCGCGAATCCACCCTGGAACCCTAAGCAATAACTCACGACGATCGCCTCTTCCACCCCATGTCCGAGTTCGATCTGATCCGCAATCATTTGACCGGCATTGGCTCTGCGCGGGACGACGTCATCCTGGACGTCGGCGACGATTGCGCGATTCTGAAGGTGCCAGCCGATCGCGAGCTGGCGGTCAGCATCGACACTCTCGTGTCCGGCGTCCATTTCCTCCCGGATACTAATCCGGAAGGGCTTGGTCACAAGGCGCTTGCGGTTGGTCTGAGCGACCTCGCGGCGGTTGGTGCCGAGCCCGCCTGGGCGACACTCGCACTGACGCTGCCGAGGGCGGACAGGGAC
>JBATTL010000395.1:0-9773 GCA_049670525.1 Thiohalocapsa sp.
CTCGTCGGCAATCAGCAGCTCCGGCGAACCGATCAGCGCCCGCGCGGCGGCCACCCGCTGCTGCTGCCCGACGCTGAGCTCGGTCACCGGGCGTGCCAAGAGCTCCGGCTCGGTCAGGTCCAGGTGCGCCAACAGCCGGCGGGCCTCGGCGGGAAGGCTCAGCGAGCGGGCGAGCGCTTGCGCCTTGCGCCTTTTCGAGAAGTGGCACGGCAGCGTAACGTTGTCGATGATCGACAGGTACGAAATCAGATTGAACAGCTGGAAGATCACGCCGATGTGATCGGCACGAAAGCGGTCACGAGCGGCGCCATCGAGCTGGTCCAGCCGAGTGCCGAGCACATCGACTCTGCCCTGGCGCGGCTGCGTGACACCGGCCAGCAGCCCCAGCAGCGTGCTCTTGCCGCTGCCGCTCGGGCCCTCGATGAACAGCCGCTCACCGGGTTGGACGTCGAGCCTGTCCAGGACAAGCACGTCCGGTCCACCGCGTCGCCAGCAAAAGCGCAGGTCACGCAACGCAACCACGGGCGCCGCGGCGGTCGACGCCGGGGCTGCGTGCTCGACGGCCTCGCTCACAGCGCCAGCAGGTGATCATCGGGTGTCAGCTCGGTGCCGGACTGACCGCCTGCCGAGATCACCTGAACCCGGAGCCGTTCGATCCCGGGCAGCGTCTCGAACAGACGCACATCGAGCTCCGTCAGATCCGCCGGCCTGGCACAGTCGAAGGCGTAATCGCCATGGGCATCGGCATGGATCGTTCCGTCTGGGTCATGCGCGGCGTCGTGCCGATGGTCATCATGGTGCTGGTGGTGATCCCGGTCATGCGCCTGACCGTCCCGGTGATGGGTCTCCGCTTCTGCTCTATCCGCCATCTCGGGTGCGCCCAGCTCGAGCCTGACATCGGCCTTGGTCAGCCTGCACTCGGCCGCCGGGCTGGGCACGAACAGCCGCTCGGCGTCGATCAGCAGCTGCTCGCCCCTGGCCACCGCCTTGTGCTCCTCCTCGGTGCGTGGCGGATGCTCGAAGCCGATGATGTTGGCCGCCGGGCTGTCCAGCTCGATCAGCAGTGCGCTGCCGTCGACGGCCAGGTTCATTTTGGCGATGCCGTGGACATGGGCGCCCTGCTCGTCGCCGGCCAGCAACGGGCCGCCGAGGCAGAGGCTCAGTGCTGCGGTCGCCGTCATCGATAGCTGTTTGCGTAAGCTCATGGTCGAACCTTATGCAATTTGGAGTCCTCGCTCAACGCGCGGCTTCGGACCGCGGTTTCAGTGCACAGACCGCGCAGGTACCGATCACCTTGCCGATGGGCCGTTGCGGCTTGAAGCCGGTCTCGGCGGCCATCTTGCGTCGGCTGCCTGCGATACTCTCGTCGTCAAGCTCGGTGACGTCGCCGAAATCGGCACAAATCAGAAACTGGCTGCTGTGGGGATGGTCCGGGTGGGTGCAGCCGACATAGGCATGCAGCGTCTCCAGCTTGTGCACCAGCCCCTGCTCCAGCAGGGAATCCAAGGCGCGATACACCGTCGGCGGCGCGGCCGGGGCATCGTCGCGGATCAGGTCGAGCATCTCGTAGGCCCCCATGGGCCGCTCGGCGCGGCAGTCGATCTCCAACACCCGCCGCCGCTGAGCCCAGCGCCGAGCAGTGTCACACCGGTCATCTTGCCGGCCAGGGAGTTCGCCCATTGGCCCGCGATGGCGGCCGGCAGCGTCAGCAGCGCCATGACCGGAGCCGTCCTCGTGGTTACGCGCCTCCATTGGCCGCAACCTGAGCCCGTCATGCAGGTCCAACACCGACATGTCCCGGTTGGCGCTGCGGATTCTTTTCATCCAGTCGTCCTCAAAGGGCACGCCGACTCGCACATAGAGGTCGGCGGCGAGCGCGGCAATCTGCTTCGGAGTCGGCTCACAGGTGGCCGGAGTCTGGCTCGGCTGGACCATGAACCTCGTCTCGACGCGCTCGCCGCCGACCATCTGCACGAAGCTTTCAAGCGGCAGCATGCCGACGGATTCGGACATGGGCTCGGCCGATGTGGCACCGACATCGACAAAGAGGAAGGCGAAGATGATCGGGAATCGGTGCATGAGCAGGGCAGGACTCGGACGCTGTCTTGGTTCATCGTCATATTGTAACGATATAACAATTCATCAATAAGCTGAAGGCTTGTCGGCGGTGCGCATGCAGCTCTTCTCCAGTATCGAAGTGGTTAGTCGAGGCCCCTCGACCTTGCCGATGATCGGGCGATCAATCTTGACCTTAACCCCGGAGTTCTCGGAACCCCCTTGAGATGGACCTACCCGGCAAAGCCTTCCCCCGCCTGGAAACTAGCCCTCGTTCAGTGATGACAGAAGCAAGCGAAACCGTTCCTGACCAACGCTTCAGATCGTCCGGGATCGGATACGAAGCTGATGCCACATCCTCGAGCTCGAGTTTCACGGTCGACAAGGCTCTCGACCCTGGCGCAAGATGTCGAGGTCGTCACTGCAACGCGTCTGGCCGCGGTTTGCGGCGTCGCCGATCGGCGACATTCGCGCCGGAGCTGCGGTAAGGCGCATCCGAGTGATCGGCGACAACCCTATAGTCCGATCGACATGCCATGGCCCCAAGAGCGAAGCAGCCTGCCGGCAGCTGATGTTCGACAAGATCAAGAGGACTCTCCGACCAAGGTCGACTCTTCAGCTCGTCGGCCTGGGATTCATACTTGTCAGCCTACCCCTGATCGCGGCGGTCATCACCGCCATCGAGCAGGTAGACCAACTCGCCAAGCAAAACCAGCGAGCGGTGTTCAGGGCGGAGGTGGCGACGCAGGAAAGCCGTGCGTTGGCGGAGCATCTCATCGCGATGGAACGCAGTCTGGTGCAGTATCAGGTGCTCGCGGACCGTGTTTTCTACACCGCCTATTTGGCACGACGCGAGGAGTTCATCCGCGCGGCGGATGGGCTGCTCTCGCTGGGGCTGGGCGAGGATCTGAAGCGGAAGATACGCCAGCTCGTGAGCGATGAGGCCTTGCTGTTCGAGCAGAGCCGAGATCGCGTCGAAGGCCCAGCGCCGGCTTCCGACCCGGCAGCTGTTTTCTCGGCGCTGTCTGAAAAGGCCCAGACGATCGTCGAGAGGAGCAGCCGGCTGATCGACCGAGAAGCCGGCAATGCCGGACAGGCCGCCTTTCAACTCCAGCGACTTCTCATACTGCAGGCGGCCGCGGTGATCCCCGCGGCCCTGATCCTGGCCGCCCTGTCGATCTTTCTGGTTGCTAGACCGCTCAAGCAGATTGAACAGGCAATCCGCCGACTCGGTGATGAGAAGTTCGACGACGTCATTCGAGTGAAAGGGCCCAGCGATCTCGAAGAGCTCGGCGACCGCCTCGATTGGCTGCGCCTTCGCATCTTGCGTCTTGAGAGGCAAAAACTGGCGTTCTTACAGCATGTGTCGCATGAGCTGAAAACCCCGTTGACGACGATTAGAGAAGGGTCTGAATTACTCGGTGGCATTAGAGAAAAAGACCTCGGTGCCGAAGATGCTGAGATCGTCGAGATCATGCGCGAGAGCAGTCTCGAACTTCAGAAACTGATCGAAGATCTGCTGCAGCTCGGGAAGAGCGCGCGCTATGCGCACAAGGCCAACGCGCTCAGCCGGATCGACTTGGCCGAGCTGATTTCGAAGGTGCTGATCTCGCACAAACTGGCGATCGGCGCCAAGCAACTCGGGCTCCAACAGCAGCTCGCACCCTTGCGGATCGAGGGTAACGCCTACCGGCTGAGAACCGTCATCGACAATCTGGTTTCGAACGCGATCAAGTATGCGCCTGTCGGGAGCCGCATCGGCGTCCGGCTTGAGGCGGACCGCGCACAGGTGATCCTGGATGTGGAAGACGCCGGTCCAGGTATCCCGGCGGCGGATCGCGCGCGCGTGTTCGATGCCTTCTTTCAGGGCGATGCCGTCAGCTCGGGTCCAGTGAAAGGAACAGGGCTGGGATTGGCGATCGCGAAGGAGTACGTAGAGGCTCACGATGGAAGTATTGAAATCATCGACGCGCCGGTCGGCGCCCATATTCGCGTATTGCTGCCGCTCGTTTCGGCGGCCGCGGCCTAGCTCCATGCACGACCTGCGCACTGCACGGAACTGGTTGTTTGCAGTCGCCGCCGCCGGGTGCCTGATGGCATGCCACAGCTCGACAATGCCGAAGGGTGCCGCACCGCTCGGTTGCCAAGAGGCCCCAATGCTGATCTGGGAAAATTCGATCGAGCGACTGGTTCGTGATGCGAACGAGATCGGCAAGCTTAATCCGGAACAACTCGGCGAGGCGCAACGGCTTGCCGCGACTTGCTTTAGCGACAAGGCCTCTTTCATGAATCGCATGAGGCTTGTCCTCCTGCTTGTGCATCCCGGCGCAGCGCCACCGCAAGGCGACCGCGGAATCGAGCTGCTCGGGGGTGCGCTGGCCACCGAGAGCGGTGCAACCGCGAGCGAGAAGGCCTTTGCCGGTTTTGTGTACAGCTTCATCGTAAATCATGTTGATCAAGAGAGCACCGAGCTCGAGTCCACGCGGCAGCTCAATTCCGGACTAAAGCGCCGTCAAAACCAACTGCGCGGTCAACTCCAGAAGGCTCAAAATGCGCTTAGGGAGGAGCGCCAAGAAAGGCAATCCACGGAGCAGCAGCTCGACGCCGAACTGAAGCGCCACCAAGACCAACTGCGCGATCAACTCCAGAAGGCTCAGAACGCGCTTTGGGAGGAGCGTCGAAAGCGGCGAACGCTGGAACAGCAGCTTGAGGCGCTCAAGCAACTCGAAGAGACGATCAACGAACGCGAGAGTCCGGACGAGGAGAGCAGCCAATGAGCGAAACCAAGCCCAGGATACTGCTGGTGGACGACGACAAGCGCTTGCTTCGACTGCTGTCCATCCGCCTGGAGCGGGACGGTTACCACGTGAGCACGGCTGTCAGCGGGGAACAGGCGCTCGCGCAACTGCCCGCGTTTCAACCCCAATTGCTGATCACCGACATGCGTATGGAGGGTATGGACGGCATGGCGCTGTTCGATCTGGTGCACGCGCAGGCGCCGATGCTTCCGGTTATCATTTTGACCGCGCACGGCACGATTCCCGACGCCGTGAGCGCCACGCGGCGCGGGGTGTTCGCCTATCTCACCAAGCCTTTCGAAGGCGACGAGTTGTCGGCCACCGTCGAAGGCGCGCTCAAGCTGACCGTCGGCGGACCAGCGGCAGCCCAGGCTGGCGGCGAGCAGAGTTGGCGATCCGAGATCATCACACGCAGCCCTGCCGTCGAGGCATTGCTGAACGAAGCCGCAAGAGTGGCCAAGAGCGAGGCGAGCGTGCTCATTCTCGGCGACAGTGGAACCGGCAAGGAACTGCTCGCCAAGGCCATTCACAGCGCCGGTTCACGTCGCGACAAGCGGTTCATCGCGGTGAATTGCACCGCCGTCCCGGAGGCATTGCTGGAGTCGGAGTTGTTCGGTCACCGAAAAGGCTCATTTACCGGCGCCAGCCAGAGCCGCGAAGGTCTGTTCTCCGCCGCAGACGGTGGGACGCTTTTCCTGGACGAGGTCGGCGACATGCCGTTGGCTTTCCAGAGCAAGCTTTTACGCGCACTGCAGGAACGCGAAATCCGGCCCGTGGGCGCGACCGACTCCGTTGCCGTCGACGTGCGGGTGATCTCCGCCACCAACAAGAATCTGGAGGAGGCGATTGCCGGCGAAGACTTCCGCGAGGACCTCTTCTATCGTTTGAACGTCGTCACCCTGGATCTGCCTTCACTGGCAGAGCGCCGGGAAGATATCCCGCTGCTCGCGCAGCATTTTCTTGCAGCAAGCTCCACGCAACTCGACCCTGATACCACGGAGGTCAAGGGCTTTGCCAGCGATGCCATGGAGGTGCTGGCAACGGCATCCTGGCCAGGCAACATCAGGCAACTGAAGAACGTCGTGGAGCAATGCGTCGTACTTGCCGCCAACGAGCTCATACCGGCCAGCCTGGTTCAGCGCGCCCTCAGAAGCAAACCTAGGGAATTGCTCCCCTTCGCCGAGGCGAGAAATCGCTTTGAACTGGATTATCTGGTGCACCTACTGCAAATCACCGAAGGCAACGTCGCCCAAGCAGCCAAGCTGGCGGAACGCAACCGCTCGGAGTTCTACCGGCTCCTGCGCCGGCACCACCTCGAACCGCGGCTCTTCCGCGACGCGCTGGATTAGGCTTCGAGCCGCCGGGTCTGTCCGGGATCGGCGACATCCGCAAGACGGACGAAACCTCAATGCGCATAGCATGCGGCATGCCGATCTCGTTGGATGCCTTTGTGGGTCTGGTCCATGTGTCCCTCATCAGAGACATCGAAAAGCAATATAAAAACAAACGCTTGAGCAAGGCCTTGTGCGGCGGCGACGCCAATCGGCAACGCCTCGCAGCCCAGGAACAGGCCTTTTGATGATGCGCCACGACCATCGGGCTTTTTGAATGTCCCCAGGCTTCTGAAATAATTAGTCTTTATATACATGGTACGTGCGTTGCTCTAGGAGTCTTGAGCACGGTGAGAGCCGTGTGGGCTCGATTCGAGCCACATTCCTAAGCAATATGAGGAACTGATGATGAAGACGACTGTAACGGCAGTAATCGCGAGCTTGATGGTCCTACTCGGCGGCGTCGCAATGGCCGAGACTGAAGCCGGCGCGACTGCGACCTTCGAGACATTTGACGTCGACGAAAACGGAATGATCACTGCGGAAGAGGCGAGCCGGTCGCCGGCGCTCGCAAGCGTATTCAGCAGCGCGGATGCCGACGAAGACGAGCAGCTAAACGAGTCCGAGTACAGTGAAGCCGTCAGGATGCTCGGTGGCTGATTGACCGCACTCGTTTCTATCGAAACGCGTTAGAAGTCCCCGCTCCCGACCCGTCTTTCCCCCTAGGGCGATCGGGAGCGGGGCAAACGACGCCAGCATGCCTTTTTCGTCGCTGAGGATTGCGCTGCGTAAAGCCGGTTGCGATCGGTTTCGAGTCGCAGCTCTGGGACCGAGGTGCTGGCATCTTGCCTGATGCCGAACCCTGTGCACTCGGGTCTGGTTCCGGCAGACGATCTCGGGTTGCGCGACGCGCTGGCGGAAGCCCATCGCGGATACATGCGGTTGAACAACTTCCGTGAGGCTACGGTTGGCGGCTGCGGTCAAATGTGCGCCCTCCGCGTCGATCGAAACTGTCAGTGGCGAACAGTGGGAGTCGCACGAGCTTCCGATCCCGCGTGGCAGCTGGTTTGGCGGATCTCGTCGTCCACGCAGCCTTCGTTCGCAGTTAAGCCTGCTTAACTTGTGCCTGACAGAAACCCCGCTCTTCTTGAGGAAGCCCGGTGCCCTGATCGCGCCGGCGCGGCGCGTTTCATTCAGTGCGGGACGCTCGGGACGGAATAGTGTCATTGAATGAGTCCAATTCGCAAAGGCGCCGCTGAATGAACGGACCAGCCCCTCGGAGCCGCCTTCAAACCCACTCAATCGGTTCAGGCAGCGAGCTGACGCTGGCGTCGCTCGGCATCAGCCTCAGCGGCCAACGGGATGGCACCGAGGCGGTGCAGGTTGCGTGCGATCACGGCCAGCGTGACGTAGCGCTTGAAGCCGTCGATACCGTGGTCGGAGCAGCGGTCTAATATTTAGGCCTGCAGCGCATTGATGGCGGCCTCGATCGCGGAGTGCTGCCGGCGCAAGCGCTTGGCCAGGTCCTCGACCACCGGCACGGCGACCTGATCGTCGGTTTCGTGCTGCATGTCGCGCTGGCTTAGGACGAAGCCGTACTGGTCTTCGCTCACCGTCCCCGTACACCCTGCTCCACCGGCACGCCGGCCTTGCCTTTGCTGATCCACTCGTTGTGCGGCTCGAAGGGGGAGGAGACTTTCTCGTGATGGGGGATGCGCTCGCCCAACAGCACGCGCCAGCGGATCTGATCGATCTGGCGCTCGGCATGGGTCACGTCATGGTCGAGCGCGGTGAACAGCACTACCGGCAGCCAGTCGCCGCTGTGCAGCTTGATACGGGTCACGTCCTAGCGCGCGCGAGCACCTGCTCGGCCAACCTCAGGTCGTCGGCATGCCGCTGTTTGATCGCCTCGGCGCGCGCGCTGCGGCAGGACTTCGGCGAGGATGGCAAACACCTGCTCGCGCAGCGCCAGCGTAGTGTAGATGACTTGCAACCCACGCAGTAGCCGCGGGATGTCATCGCGCGATTTCGCGTCCATTGTGATGGCGCCAATGTCCTGCTCGCCCAGTTGCAATTGCGGCTTGATGATGTCGCGCATGGGGTGGGAATAAAGAAGCTTTTGCATGTCAATCGCGCGCCAATCCGGCAATACACTCGAATCGCTACCCGCGCCAATCCGAATCAACCACTTACCGGCGATCCTGACGGAAGCAGCCCTCGCCGAAGCCTGATCTTCAACCATGGGGTCATCGTATAACCGAATGTTTCGACTTGAGAAACGGAATTCTCGGCCGGGCATATATAGGGAGAGGCAAGCTTCGAGACCCGGTTGCTCTTGCATGGCGGCGCTATGGGAGCCCAGGAAGAGAAACCTCCAGCCACCGGACTATGCACCGTTACCCGATTCCATAAATTGCTGTGCAGTGCCACCGATGTGATCCCAGGGCGCTTTCGATCCAACAAAAATGTGTCTTTCAATCTCGATCCCCGGGTCTCCATCAATCGTCCCCAACGTGACGCCGATGACATTGCCTTGGTGCAGGCCGCACAAGGTCGATCCACAATTGCTACAAAACCCGAGTCCCCAGCCATTCTCGGACTCGTACTGTTGAATTTTATCTTCGCCCTCTATCCATCTAAATTTGCTTGCATCGTCAAATCCAGCAAAAGCCGAAGACCCACTGCTAAACGCCTTAAGACAACGAGAACAATGGCATGATCTCGCATTCGTCAATGGACCGTCTATCTCGTATTCGACGGCTGCTTCTGATTCGCATGTCCTGGCTTTTCAATCGAGACAGAGCCGGTGGCAAGCGTTACTTGAAACGATCGATCGACGCTGAAACCTCGGCCGTTGCAACTGGCGCCCGGAAAAGCGGAACCGGCTGGAAAAACCGAGCACGGCAAAGCCGGCTTGCCTTGGGTGCGCATTTCAAGACCTTCGTTGCGACCTTGGCCTTGCCGGTCTGGGTGTCGGCGCTGCCCAACCCGGCACAGGCCCAAGCGCAGTGCGTGCCGTCGGCCACCAACACCTTCGAGTGCTCGGGCAGCTGGCCGGCAGGTCTTGGCATCTCCACTTTGGTTCCTACGACCACCACGACCGTCTTCGTCGATGACCTGACCAGCAACATCGGACCCGAATCCTTTGGTATCGACTGGCGGCTGGGTGGATCCTCCTCCAGCGGCGGGGCGACGCGCACCCTGAACATCGATATGGGTAATTTCACTGTCAGCGACGGGCCGGCGGTGCTGTTTACCTCGCTTGCGCTCAACAATTCAGCGCCCCACGGGTTTCCGCTGGAGCTTGTGTTCATCGGGGACGCGGTAGGTGCCGAGCTTGGCGACTCGACGATAACGGTTGCCAACAGGGGAACCCTTTTTCGGTCGGCGGGGGCAGCGGGCGCTAGGTTCGGCGACATCCGGTTGACGCTTGAGGGCAAGATGAGTGGCCTTGGCGGCATCCGCGCCAACACGACGGGCGGAAGCGGTGGCTCCGGCTCCTCGAGCTTCGCCGGCGGCAACGGGGCGGCCGGCGGCGACCTGTTTTTCGTCACCACGGGAGAAGGCGTATCCGTCTCTATCCAAGGTG
>JBATTL010000396.1:0-1844 GCA_049670525.1 Thiohalocapsa sp.
GATCTCGCCGGGTTGGATGTCGAAGCTGACCGCATCCACCGCGGTGAAGTCGCCGAAGCGCTTGGTCAAGCCGCGGGCAGATATAACCGGGAGCGTATCCCCGATCGCTCGCGGCGGGATCGCGAACGCGGCACGCGGCGCCGCATCCGGCCGCAGCGCGCGGTAGGCATCGTCGAGCCTTTCGGTTCCGCTGCCAACCAGCAGCTCCGCAAGGGTTCCCGCCGTCAGCACCCGACCACGGTCCATGGCGATCAGCCAGTCGAAGCCCTCCGCCTCCTCGAGGTAGGCGGTGGAGACGAGGAGGCTCATGCCCGGCCGGCCGGCACGGACATCGGCGATCAGCTCCCAGAACTGCCGACGCGAGAGCGGATCGACGCCGGTGGTCGGCTCGTCGAGGACCAAGAGATCGGGGTCATGGATCAGCGCGCAGCAGAGCCCGAGCTTCTGCTTCATCCCACCCGAGAGCTTCTCCACGGGCCGATTGGGGAAAGGCGCGAGCCCCGTCGCTGCAAGCAAACGATCGATCCGGTGTTCCCTTTCGTCCGCCCTGGAGCCGAACAGACGGGCAAAGAAGTCGAGGTTCTCCCGCACCGTCAGCGTCGGGTAGAGATTCTTGCCCAGCCCCTGCGGCATGAAGGCGATCCGCGGGCAGACCCGCCGGCGCTCGGCCGGGACGCCGATGTCGGCACCGAGCACCTGGATCCGCCCCGCTTGCAACCGTTTGGCACCGGTGATCAGTCCGAGCAGCGTCGATTTGCCGACGCCGTCAGGCCCAACGAGCCCGACCAGACGCCCGATCGGTATCTCCAGATCCACCCCTTCGAGCGCGACTTCTTTGCCGTAGCGATGCGAGACCCGCTCGATCCGAAGCCCCGCGCCGGGCGTCATTCGAAGAGCTCCGGCGGGATTCGGCGGTTGAGCGGATCGGGCCAGGCGAGCGAGGGACTGAGCTTCACGTAGGCGAGTCCCCGCACGCCGGTCTTCACATGCTCGATGCGTCGGCTCACCAGCTTGGGCGGGATCTTGACCCGTGTCCGAAAGACAAGCTTCTCGCGCTCCGTCAGCGTCTCGACCTGCTTGGGCGTGAACTGCGCTTCGGGTGAGACGAAGCTGACGAAGGCCGGGATCGCGTAGTCCGGCAGGACATCGAGCACGATTCTCGCTTCGGCCCCGATGGCAACTCTGGCCGCATCCGCCGCGGAGAGGAACACCTCCATGTAGATATGCTCTAGACTGAGGAGCGTGACCAGAGCTTCGCCGGGGGCGACCACCTCGCCGGGCTCGACCAGCCGATAGAGCACCCGGCCCTCGACGGGCGAGACCAGCCGGCTGTCGTCGATCAGGGTGCGGATCCGCCGCGCCTCGGCCTGGTAGGCCGTGATCTGCCGCTTAGCGCTGTTGACCTTCGCCTGCGCCGCGCGAAGCCGCGCCGCCGCGACATCACGTGCGGTTTCGTGGTCCTCCAAGGTCGATTCCGGGACATGCCCCTTCTCGAGCAGCGGGACGTCTCGCGCCAGCTCGCGCTCGGCCTGGCGCAGCTCGCTCTGGCGCTGAATCACCAGCGCCTCGGCCTCCGCCAACTGCTCTCGGGCGAGGGCTATCTCGGCCTCCGCCCGGTCGAACCCGGCTTCCAGCTCGGCGACGTCCATTTCCGCGACCATCTGGCCGGAGCTAACCATGTCGCCTTCCGACACGGCGACTGCGCGGACGCGGCCCGAAAGCTTGGCGGCGATATCGACCTGATCGGCTTCGAGCCGGCCGTTCCCCCAGACGATTTCATCGGGAAGGCGGCTCCGGCGGGCATCCATCCACGTGACGGCGGCATAGACCGCCCCGACCAATAC
>JBATTL010000397.1:0-4830 GCA_049670525.1 Thiohalocapsa sp.
ACCGTCACCGCCACAGTCAACTCCTTCCCCGAGCGCTCGATCACTGTCGCCATTGCTGCACCTTATATAAGTCTAACAGAGGCTTACAGCATACTCGTCGAAACGACATCATGGCAAGGCCGCACCCTGCCTGTCTTTTGGCCCGCCTTCGGCGTCGCGCCAATAGCTGCATCGCAGGGCCATGCGCCTGTCGGCAATCCTTGAAGGCGAACAGGATGCGGCGCAATCTGGTAAGAAGACTTCCGGCAATCGCCGAAAGCCTCGCGAAGGGAACAGCCCCATGAACGGCTGTCGTGCGGATAGACTTGTCTATTCGTCCACGCCTCCACAGAATACAAGGGTTGCGTTTTGTAATATTTCGGTCATCATCGGGTCGCATAGACGTGATTTCCTTGTAATATTCCGCCGGGGTCCCGCTCGGCTGCGGCCTGTCGATCCTCGACCTGACGCGCGGCGCCCCACTCTCGGATAGGCATCCAGACTGAACGCGGCCTCCTTATGATTGCTGTCGATTCTTACGGTACTGGAGCCATCTCCGCCCCATCGCCTGAGGAGGCAGCCATGACGACGACCTATGACGCCGGCCACATCCCCGACAACGATACCGCTGCAAAAGGGAACTTGCGCAAGGGCGATCACCCACTCGAAGAGGAGGCAATAGCGCTGGCCTCGGGTGAGGAACCGAACCAGGAGCCGAAAGAGGTCAAGAACAAACTGAAGTCCAAGGGCAAGAGTCGCAAAGTCGCGTTGCCGGCAGACGCGTTGAAGATCTCCGCGAGCGGCAGGGACGCCGAAGAATTCAAGCTCAAACGGGCGAAGAAAGGCTCTACGCGCAAGGGACGGCCGAATGACCTGAAGGGGACACTGGGCAAGCTGAGCGGCGCCGACTATCTGGATCTGATTATGCCGCTGCACGCCGAGTTGCTGAAGATGCAGAATTGGACCAAAGAAGAGGGCCGTCGCGTCTTGGTGATCAACGAGGGGCGGGATGCCGCCGGCAAAGGGGGAACCATCAAGCGCTTCGTCGAACACATGAATCCGCGCGGTGCGCGCGTCGTCGCGCTGGATAAGCCCAGCGACCGCGAGCGCACCCAGTGGTACTTCCAACGCTACCTTGCCCACCTGCCGAGCGGTGGTGAGACCGTGTTCTTCGACCGCAGCTGGTACAACCGCGCGATGGTCGAGCGCGTCATGGGCTTCTGCGGCGGCTCCGAAGTGAAGGAATTCCTGCGCTCGGTGCCGGAACTGGAACGCATGCTCATTCGCTCCGGCATCAAACTGTTCAAGTTCTACTATTCGGTCAGCAAAGATGTCCAGGCGCAGCGCTTCGCGAAACGTGTGAACGATCCGCTGCGTCAGTGGAAGCTGAGCCCGGTGGACCAGGCATCCCAGGACAAATGGAATGACTACACCCGCGCCAAGGAAGATATGTTCTTCTTTACGTCAACGGCGGATTCGCCCTGGACGATCATCAAGTCCGATGACAAGAAGCGGGCGCGGATCAACGCCATCCGCTTTCTACTGAGCCATATCGACTATCCGGAGCGGCGTGACGAACTGCTCACTATCGACCGGCGCATCGTGCGCACCGTGCAGGACGAGATCGGTGTCGAGGACTAAGGCGATTTCCGGCTCATCACGCGCAAAGGGAAGCCAGATCGCCAGCCTTGTCGGCTAAGCCACAGACAGTGGCGCCCGTCCTGGTTGGGTCGGCATCAGCACCGGCATCATGACAATGCCGGTGCTCGCGCAGCGCGAGAAACCCGGCCGATTCGAGCCTGACCTTGGCAGACCGGCCGAACAGCCATCGCGCCGGCAGGAGCGCGATGACGACTGACCCGCGATCCGCAGATGGCACAGTGACAATGCAGTCTCCATCGATGTGCCGCCTCGTGCGCGGGGGTCAACGGCTCAGGGTGCAAATACCAGCATCACGTAGGCAAAGAACAGGATCAGATGCACCACGCCCTGGAGAAGATTGGTCCGCATTGCACTAAAGGTCACCATCGAAACCGCAAGCGTGACCAACAACATGACGAGGTCGGCATGCTGCAGTCCCAACTCCAAGGGCTTTCCACTGAACAGGCTGATCACTAGCACGGCTGGCACCGTGAGACCGATGGTCGCGAGCACCGAGCCGAGGAAGATGTTCACTGAGCGTTGCAACCGATTGGCCAAAGCAGCACCGACACCGCTTATCGCCTCGGGAGTCAGTACGAGCGCCGCAACAATGAATCCGCCAAGGGCTGCCGGCAACCCGAGGGTCTCGATCCCATAGTCGATCGGTACCGCTAGCTGCTTCGCCAAGAGCACTACAGGGATGATGTAGGCCAGCAGCATCAGCGCGTGAAACGGTAGAGAGCGAATGACGAGTGCACCATGCCCCTGATCGTCTTCTCCGTTCTCCGGCGCTGGATCGAGTTGGTCGAAATACCCAGTATGGCGGACAGTTTGTATTGCAAGAAAGCTGCCGTACAACGCCACGCAGATCAGGATCAGGAAAACGGCCTGGAAGCTCGATAGCGTCGGCGTTGCAGTCGACACCGTATAGTTAGGCAGCACCAAACTCAGCACGGCCAGCGGGATAATCACCGACAGGTAGGCATTGGCACCCTGCAGGTTATAGCTCTGTTCGCGATAGCGCAGGGCGCCCACCAGCAACGTCAAGCCGACCATACCGTTGAGGACGATCATGATCACCGCGAACATGGTGTCGCGCGCCAGGGCCGGGTTGTTGCTGCCGGACAGCATCAGCGCGGAGATCATCAGGACCTCGATGGAGATGACCGAGACGGTCAGGATCAGCGTCCCATAGGGCTCACCGAGCTTGACCGCGAGGCAGTCTGCATGGTGGACCACGCGGATTGCTGCCCAGAGGATCGCCGCGAACAGCCAACAGAACATCAGCGCGAGCCAGACCAAATCCGACAGGTCTGAAAGCCAGGTTTTGCCGAAGACCAAGAATGCCGCGCCCGTCGCAACGATCGGCAACAGCGGCGCCTCGGAGCGGGCGATGGAAGGAACTGGGGTCTGCATCAAGTTTCGCCGTGGCGATCAACGCCGTTCGATGGGCTCGCCGCGACTGGCAAAGGACAGGCCGCCGTCGCCGATCATGACCGCCTCGATGATCGGCCGATTGATCTCTTGCTGGGCGGACCACTCGACAACAAAGTTTGCGCCAGCGCCGCCATCGGCTTCCTGCTCCTCGACGAGATACGAGGCGGTCTGCATCGGTCCGAGGACGATGGACGTAGCGGCAAGCTCCCGGACCACGTTGCCATCGTTGTCGAAGTAGCCGACGCGGTCTATGCGCATCAGCTGTTCCGGGTCCGTGTTTCGCACACTGAGAGTGATTTCCAGCAAGCTCGCCTCGCCGCCGCGGGCGTAGATATGCGAGTAGGCCGGCACGTAGACGGCGCGACCCTTCGCGACGACATCGACCGACAGTTTTGCCCCGGCGCCGAGCCCGACCGGCGCACGGAAGGCCAGTTGCTGTTCAAGATCATGGAGTCGATTGGCGACAAGACCGAGAACGACGATGAGGATCATCACCGCGATAGTGGCTGCGGCGGTCTTGATGAGTTCTCGCCGCGAATGGCTCCTGACAGGTCGATGCTCGTCGTTCTGCATTGAAAACCTCACGCAACCAGCAACGGGACTCGTTCGTCGGCGGAATAGCACGCGCGGGAACCTAATGTAGTGCCGCCGCCATTGTATCCGCAACGACTGGAGAGACACTCTAGAAAGTTCGCTGGATCGAGACCGGACCGGCGCCTCGAACCAGATCGGGACCGCAGGCGCCGCTGGTCCATCCGCCCATCAGGCGAAGAGCGGGCGTTGGCGTTGCCCGCAAGGGCTTAGAACCAGCCTTCCCTGCCCGGGTCGCGGTAAAGCCAGGACAACATGCCGCTGGGCTCGAAGGGATGCCACTGACCCTCCGGCTGGGCGAGCCGGTCCGCGATCGCGTAGAGGGCAAGCGGGTGCGCGCCGAGGCCCAGGTGGCTGGACTCGACCTCGATACTCTCGGTCAGGGATCGCTCCGGCTCGATGCTACTCTGCCAGGGCACGATGCCATCGGTACGACTGTAAATTGACGTCGCCGGTACCGGGAGTTGCCGGTCCAGACCCGCCAGGTGAGGGGGCAATCCCATCGGGTCGCCGGTGAAACGCTCGTACATTCGCCAGAATTCCGCGGGGCTTGGTTCTCCGGTGATGGGCGTGCCAAGAGTAATGACCAGGCGAACATCGTCCGGGGATTGAAGCGCCAGCGCGCGGGCAAACAGGCCGCCGAGGCTCCAGCCGATCAAGCTCACCGGTCGATCCTGAGCGCGGCGCAGCTCGGAAAGCCGCTCAACGCAAGCGTCGAAAACACCCGACCGCGGACCGAAATTCACCCCCAGATCCCAGGCTGAGGCGGCATAGCCGCGACCACTGAGAAAGGTGCGCAGCGGCAGCGTGCTGAAGTCGTTGCCGAACATCAGTGGCAGCACGAGCACCGAATGACCATCGCCCTTCGGCAACATGGACAGCAGCGGCTGCGCGGCAAGCATGGCGCCGTGTTCCCAGGGCGCACGCGCCTCCAACGCCAGCCGTAACGGAGCGGTCATCTGCTGCAGGACAAATTCATTGATACTACTTGGATTCATGCGATTCCCGCGGTTGTTTGGTTTGGCGCGGCAGGCACGGCTGATAACCGACTATGCAGCGATTGTTGGTCAGTGTGCCGGAGTGGAAGCACGAATCTTTTTAGGACCCGAAGGGCGGTCGGAACCATCCTGGGCGCAGTCTTGAGCAGCAAACCTTGTCGGGACATCCATCAGGAGTCCCGGC
>JBATTL010000398.1:0-4931 GCA_049670525.1 Thiohalocapsa sp.
TAAAGAAACCCCTCGTTTCCTTTACTCGAGAAATCCCCGTAGTCCATCAGACAACAAGGACGGGCTTGTCCCTAAAAAGGCAAAAGCCCGGTCGGAACTTGCCTGTGGACCCACGGGGATTGTCCGGGGAGATTGCAGTTTTTTGCACGTATCCTGATCAGACCCGTACGTTGGTCACGCGTTTTCATCATGAATATCTTGGGCATCTCCGCCTACTACCACGATAGCGCCGCCGCACTCGTGCAGGACGGCGCCATCGTTGCCGCGGCGCAGGAAGAGCGATTCTCGCGCAAGAAGCATGACGCGCGCTTCCCCGCCCAGGCGATCAGTTACTGCCTCGGCGAGGCCGGCATCAGGATGAAGGATGTCGATGACATCGTCTTCTACGACAAGCCCCTGGTGAAGTTCGAGCGTCTGCTGGAGACCTATCTGTCTTACGCCCCAAAGGGCATCCGATCCTTCCTCGCGGCGATGCCGGTGTGGCTGAAGGAGAAGCTGTACCTCAAGACGACGCTGCGCCGGGAACTCGCCGAGCTTGGCGGGATGAAGCAGGCCGATCTTCCGGCACTGCTCTTCAGCGAGCATCATCAGTCCCATGCGGCCTCGGCCTTCTACCCCAGCCCCTTCGATGAGGCTGCCGTGTTGTGTCTGGACGGCGTCGGCGAATGGGCGACCACCACGGCGTGGATGGGGCGCGGACACCGGCTCGAGGCACTCTGGGAGATCGACTTCCCCCACTCGTTGGGGCTGCTCTATTCGGCCTTCACCTATTACACCGGGTTCAGGGTCAACTCCGGCGAATACAAGCTCATGGGCCTGGCGCCCTATGGCGAGCCCAGGTACGTCGATTTGATCCTCGACAAGCTGCTGGATCTGAAGGCCGACGGCACCTTCCGGATGGATATGCAGTACTTCACCTACTGCACCGGCCTGACGATGACCAACGCGCGCTTCGACGCCCTGTTCGGCGGCCCGCGGCGAGCGGGCGAGAGCCAGATCACCCAGCGCGAGATGGACATCGCCGCATCGATCCAGAAGGTCACCGAGGAGGTCGTGCTCCGGCTCGGGCGCACGATCCGCAACGAGACCGGCGCCGAGAATCTCTGTCTAGCCGGTGGCGTTGCGCTGAACTGCGTCGCCAACGGCGAACTCCTGCGCTCGGGCACCTTCCAGGATATCTGGATCCAGCCCGCCGCCGGGGATGCCGGCGGGGCCCTAGGGGCCGCGCTGGTGGCGTGGCACGGCAAGCACGACCAACCCCGGAAGGCGCAGGGCGGCGACGCGATGCGCGGCAGCTACCTGGGGCCGGACTACGACTCCAAGACCATCCGCCAAGCGCTCGACGAGCAAGGCGCGATCTACGCGGAATTGAACGAGGCGGCCTTGCTGGAGCGCGTCGCCGGCGTCCTGGCCAACGAACAGGTGGTGGGCTGGCACCAGGGACGCATGGAATTCGGGCCAAGGGCCCTGGGTGGCCGCTCCATCATCGGCGATCCGCGCTCACCGAAGATGCAGTCGGTGATGAACCTCAAGATCAAGTACCGGGAGTCCTTTCGACCCTTCGCGCCCTCGGTGCTGAACGAGCGCGTCGGCGACTACTTCGAGCAGGACCGGCCCAGTCCGTATATGCTAATCGTCGCCCCGGTTCGTGAGGAGCAGCGCATCGCGATGAGCGAGGAGCAGCAGGGGCTCTTCGGCATCGAGAAGCTCAATGTCCCGCGCTCCCAGTTGCCTGCGATCACCCATGTCGACTACTCGGCCCGCATCCAGACCGTCCACCCGGACACGAACCCGCGCTACCATGCGCTGATCAAGCGCTTCGAGGAGAAGACCGGCTGTGGGGTGCTGATCAACACCTCGTTCAATGTCCGCGGGGAACCGATCGTCTGCACCCCCGAGGACGCCTACCGCTGCTTCATGCGCACCGAGATGGACTATCTGGTCGTCGGCAATTTCCTGCTCGCCAAGACGGATCAGCCCGCGGTCGAGCAGGACGAGTCCTGGGAACAAGAGTTCGAGTTGGATTGAGGTAACTGTCGTCATGCACCCGGTTGGTCAACCCGTTACCCGGCAGGAACTCCGCAACTTCGGCCTGATCATGGCCGGCGGACTCATCCTGTTCTTCGGCCTGCTGATCCCCTGGATTTGGGACCTGGATTGGCCCCGTTGGCCCTGGATCGCCGCCGCCGTGTTCACGGCCGCCGCGCTGATCCATGCGCCGATCCTGCTGCCAGCCTTCCGCATCTGGGAGCGATTCGGCCTCGTTGTCGGCTGGATCAATACCCACATCCTGCTCGGCGCGGTCTTCTACATCATCGTCATGCCGATTGGGCTGGTCATGCGGCTGTTTCGTGACCCGATGGCCCGGCGCCGAGACCCGTCCGCCAAGAGCTACCGCACCCCGAGCAAGCAACCCGTTACCGACAAGCTCGAGAGGCCCTTCTAATGATCGAGCTGTTGAAAGATCTCTGGGCCTTCATGGCCGAGCGCAAGAAGTTCTGGCTCCTGCCCATCATCATCGTGTTGCTGCTCCTGGGGGCGTTGATCGTGCTGGCACAGGGCTCGGCCGTCGCGCCGTTCATCTACACCCTGTTCTGACCCGCGGTCCGCGCCATCGGTCCAATCAGAGGTCCCCGCGGGCCCGGGCGGCCCGCCGAGAGCATCGACCGCAAGTGGCGATGGGTTCGAAAGCTCAGCGGCATGGAAAACGTGGGACATGGGTGTGGGCTGGTGGGACCCTCAACGGCGAGGGTGCCGCCGTCGAGCCGATGGGGATGGACTTGTGGCGTGTCTCGCTAGCACCCACCCATGTCCGAGCCCCAGCTGAGGGATCGAGCAAATCTCGACTCAAGCCGTGGATTTAGTCAGTGAGTCTGGCGTCGTGTGTTCGCTTTACAGGCTCTGAGAAGGCCAAGACGGCTTGATTCCAGGCCTCCTTCACCGACCGCAACCTGGATGCGTCTATTGCTAGTCAGGTTCTTGAAAAATACCTTGGCCCTGTCGATCGGGTGTGTCATCGCGCTCCTGCTGGCCGAGGGTCTTTCGCGAATGGTGTTGCCGGTCTTTCCCGGGGCCGTCAAATTGAGTCTTCAGGGCGATCCGATCCGGATCGGTTTCGTGGAGCCGGGCGCGATCTATCGCCAGTTCTCCGAAGAATACGACGCGCTGACGACCATCACGCCGCAGGGCTATCGGGCGCCGGAAGCCCCCGGAGCGCCCGACCTGCTCTTCGTCGGTGATTCGTTTACCTTTGGTCAGGGGCTCGCCGACGATGAGGCCTTCCCCGCCCTGTATTGCGAGCAATCCGGGGTCTCCTGCGTGAATCTCGGTGTCCCCGGAACCGGAACCCTGGCGCAGTTGGACCGATTGGAGCGGTATCTGACCAAGGGGCGATGGCGGCCCAAGCGGGTGTTTCTGTTCGTCATGGCCATGACGCAATACCTGGGCGCCGGAAACGATCTACACGACAATGTGCTCGAGTTCGACGAGGCGAAGGCTGCGACAATGACGCCCGAGGGCGATGCAGACGCCTCGCGAACCGTTATCGCGGATCGGGCTGGGCCGCCGGCTCCATGGGTCGCGCCTGGGAGTCGCTTGTTCGCCAGCCTTCTCGGGCTCTCCGATGCGCAGGCGGCAGAGACGGGTCCCGAAGGTGTGATGGTCGGCTCGCCTGCCGAGGTTACGAATGACGCGGCGGCATTCGCGCCGCAGGTCGAGTTGGAGGCAGGCGCCGAGTCATCGGCCCCGGGGTCCTTCCTCGCGAGCATGCTCTCGCAGCGCAAATGGTTGCTGGAAAATTCGAACCTGGTTCGGGTCGTCAAGTTCTATGTCGGCCCCTTGATCAAACAGCATGTGGCTTCCGCGCCACCGCCGGAGTTGTTGGGCCGAGCCCTGTCGATCACGGAAAATCAGCTCCGGAGGTTCGCGAATCTGGGCGATGAATACGGCTTCGAGACGTCCTTCATGCTCATCCATCCGGTGCAGGATACTCTCCGAGGGACGCATCTCGATACCCTCGAGGCCCTCAATGAGATATCCCCTCGACCCTTCCTCTCCACCGCCGATGCCCTGCAGCCAATACCGCAGCAGTACTATTTTCCGCTGGACGGGCATCTCAATGCGCGGGGAAGCCGAAGGATCGCCGAGTTTCTGACCGCCAACTTCGGTGATCGCGTCGCTGTCGCGCAATCGTCGTCGACCGTGATACCGAACGCGTCCGATCCCGGTCGGGGTCAGTGATCGGGTCGGTTCGATCGCGGTCCGCGTTCGGCTGAACCGCGAAGGCCCCCCGAACGCCCCACAGGGGGGTTTTCGCCCAAACCAGCCGGTTTTATGCACTAAGGCAGGAGACGGGTGCACATCCTGGGTACATCATCACAAATCAGACGGTTACAGGCCGTAACGGAGCGCTACCGGTGCCGGCAGACCTGTGTCGCAACGGGACGTTAGGCTGCGTTGGGCCGAACCGGTGTCGCACCAAATAGGTCATGTATAGCCGAATTCCTGCCCTTAGCTACCAGAACTCACTGAAAAATATAACAGTTGGTGGGCTTGCGGCCCACAAAGGGCCGATGTGATCGAGTGCTACTACATGTTTCCGGCGGTTTGGGCCAAAAACCCCAATTTGGAATTGTGCAAGGAAGTGTCTACCCGGATCTACGGGAACAATCGACGAGGGAACTGGTTGACCTAGGCTTTGACGGCTGCGCAATCGGCGGAGTTTCAGTTGGCGAACCTGAAGAGGAAATGTTCGCCGCGATTAAAAACGCCGAACCCTTTTTGCCGCCTGAAAAACCACGCTACGCAATGGGATTGGGAACGCCGACCCAGTTGCTCGAAATGATTGGCCAGGGGGTCGATATGTTCGATTGCGTTCACCCGACCCGCTGTGCGCGCCATGGCCAGGCTTTCACTCCGGACGGCCCGATTCA
>JBATTL010000399.1:0-4505 GCA_049670525.1 Thiohalocapsa sp.
ACCGTCACCGCCACAGTCAACTCCTTCCCCGAGCGCTCGATCACTGTCGCCATTGCTGCACCTTATATAAGTCTAACAGAGGCTTACAGCATACTCGTCGAAACGACATCATGGCAAGGCCGCACCCGTTGATCCAGTCGTCATAGGTCAGGATGCTGTTCAGCACGATGAAGTGCACCCCCTTATGATTGAAGCTGTAGTACTGGGGACCGAGTTGGCTCTCCCAGTACTGCCCCAAATCCAGGTAATAGTCGTGCTCGCCGAGGGCATAATGGACCGGGTGCCGCAGCCCGGATAGGATCTCCAGGCCATGGTCAATCTCGGGCTTGGTCCCGAGCTGGGCGATGTCGCCGCCATAGAGGACGAAGTCCGGTTTCGGGTCCAGCAGGTTCGTCTCGGCCACGGCGCGGATCAGACCGCGGTCCCAGTTGCGCACGAACTCCGTCCCCCTGATGTGCTGGATATGGGAGTCGGAGATGTAGGCGAAGCTGAAATTCTGCTTCACGTCGGCAAAGGCGATCTCGATCAGGCTCATCGGCAGCACGCTGCCCGCGGCAAACAGACCGGAGGCTTTGGCGGAATCGCGGAGAAAACCACGGCGGTTGAGTTTGTTCATCAAGGTCTCCGGGTTAATCGGCGCCGGTGGGTAGGGAATCGGAAGAAGATGCCGCAGCCGCTATAGCGGCGTGACGCGGGCTGGTCAGCGCCTTCATGAAGGCGACCAGGTCCGCCTCCTGCTGTTCCGTCAAGCGCAGCGGGCGAATGCCACCGCTGAGATAGGCGTTGACCTGATCATCTTCCCGCGTGATCCCGCCATTGTCGTAGTGCTCGACAACCTCCTCCAGGGTCGCCAGACTGCCGTCGTGCATGTAGGGCGCGGTCAGCTCGATGTTGCGCAAGGTCGGAGTCTTGAAGGCACCGACGGTGGAGATGTCGTCCGTGACAGCGAAGCGCCCGAGTTCCGAGCTGCGCGGGTCGGCCAAGACCGTCACGTCCACGTCGACACCGGCGTTCTTGGCCTGCAAAAACGCCCTTGCGAGGCTCGGCACCTCGTCTTGGATGCTGGTAATGCCGACACCGATGTTGTGGAACCGGTTGTCAGTGAACAGGGCCTGATCCTGTTCGATGACGTGGCACGAGTTGCAGCGTCCCTGTACCAGGAACACGCTCAGACCACGTATCTGCTGCTCGGTCATCGCGTTGGGCTCACCGCCGAAGTAGAAGCGGTCAAAGGGCGAGTCCCCGGCGATCAGCGTGCGCTCAAAGCTCGCGATCGCCTTAGCGACATGCCGCATGTCGATGTCTTCGGGAGCGATCGCATCCGGACCGGTGCCAAAGACCTGTCGAAAGTCGGCGACATAGTGCGGATCGGTCCGAACCAGCTCCAGGATAAGGCCATGGTCTTGGAGCCCGCCTTCGACCGGATTGACGAAGGGTTGCAGCGATTGCGTCTCCAGACTCGGCTCGCGACCGTCCCAGAACTGGGTATTCAGGTAGGCCGCGTTGACCAGAGTCGGCGCATTGCGGGTGCCTGTCAGGCCACGGATGCCCTCGGATACCGGCTTCGGGCTATCCGAGAATACTTTCATCGGATCGTGACAGCTCACGCAGCCGATCTCGCCGGTCGCGCTGAAGCGCTTGTCGTTGAACAGCTTCTCGCCAAGGGCGATCTTCGCCGGCGTCTGCGGGTTGCCGGCGGGGATCGGGAGCACAGGCAGGCCGAGGGGAGGCGCGGCGGACAGCGAACCTGCGGTCAGCGCGAGCGCCAGGCTCAGCGCGCACTCGGTGACGATCGATCGATTCATCAATACCTCCAGTCGGTTGTTTGGCGCTGTGCGCACATGACTGAACCCTAGTCCCAATCCGGGAAAAACGGAAATAGCGATTCGCAAACTGCGCGATAGCGGTCCTCAATCGATCGCAGGCAGCTGACCAGCCGGAATGGCCCTATGTCGTCCGCCCTTGACAGTGACGGATAGCGCGTCTAATCTTAATGCGAATCGTTCGTATTCGTATTATTTTGGTGGTGCCAGCATAGTTCTGCCCGCCGCCCCGCCAGCCAGATCCCGATCCCTTGGTCAAAGCAAGGCGCGGGCAGCCACGGGTTCTCTCAAGTCCATGCGTTGCCCGCAGGAGCCTTGCATCATGTCCGAAGCCGACAAAGCAATCCTCACCGACGACCTGCCGCTGCATCTATCCCCGGAGGCTTTGAAACAGCGCATTCGCGCGCTAGTGCGTCGTTACACGAATCGCCGCTCGCCACAGATCGCGCGGGCGGTGGTTCAGCACAGCGAAGCGCTCTCGTTGCATCCAGCGCTGCGCGATCAGCCCGACCAGCTCAAGGCATTCTGCCAGTTGAAGTGGCATTGGCGCATGCTGGCCGCTCAATGCCCAGCGCTCGCGGCAGCCTGAGAGGACACGGTATGTGTGAACCGCATCGCTACATCAACCTTCCGATTCCGATCGACGGGCGGCAGCCGCGCGAACCAGCGCCGCTTGCAGGCCAGAGCTCCGCGCCGCCGGTCAACGCATTGGACGATTGGGTCAAGCCTCGTCAGACGACCGGCCGTCGCAAACTCTGGGAGATCCCGCACAAGTATCACTGCCCGGTGATCGGCACCTGCCTGCACGTGGACGAATTGCGTCAGCTGGCAGAGAAGAGTGGTTTCACGCCCAAGCATGCGCTCAGTGACTACGAGGTGCACGTCAGCTGGGTTGCGGCTGCGGACGAGAAGAATCTGTTGTCCATGGCGCTGCAGCGCAGGTTGGAGCGCAAGTACGCTGCGGCGGTTAAGCGCTTTGCGCGCGCCAAGACGGGAGACGAGCTGGAGCGCTTATGGGATGAGGCGCTGGCCAATGGTGAGGTGAAAGGGGCGTTGTGGGCGATCATGAGCCATCCACATGCGCCGGCAGACATGTGCATGCTGGCCTACGCGGACGTCCATATGCTCTCGCACCAGATCGGCGCGGGGCTGAGCGCGGACCTCAAGGCGCTGACGGCGGCGCGGCAAACGCTGGCGGAGCTGCGCCGCGACATCGACGCTGAGCGCAAACGCAACGCCCGCAAGCTCGACGAGCGGGACGCTCGAATCGCCGCTCTGGAGCAGCGGATCCAGACACTCTCTGAGGTCGAGCAAGAACTGCTCTCGGCCCGCGCTCGGATCACGCGGCTCGAATCCGACACGACATTGCAGACCCTGATCGCGAAAGAACAGGCGCTGGCGGAACGTCTGAACGCTGTCCAGCGCCGCGCGGATACCGCCTGCTCGGAAGCCGAGGTACTTCGTGGGCGTGCCGAGCTTGCAGAGCAACGCAGCGATGCGTTAAGCACCGCATTGTCCGATCGAGAGCAGATCATCCCGGCCCTGGAACGCGTGCTGTTGCCGCCGGACGCCGAGACAACCGGCTGCAACGGTGACTGCGCACATTGTATGAACCCGGACTCGACAGCCGACGGCGTCGATCTGCGCGGTCGGCGTATCCTCTGTGTTGGCGGACGCGGCTCCCTAAATGCCCATTATCGTGACCTGGTCCAGCGCTGCAACGGTGAACTGATCCGCCACGATGGCGGGCTCGAAGACAGTCGGAAACGCCTGGAAGCCTTGCTCGCCAGCGCCGACGCCGTGGTCTGCCCTGCCGATTGCGTCAGCCATGACGCGTACTTGCGCACCAAGCGCTACTGCAAGCGAACCAACAAGCCCTGTGTGCTGATCGAGCGCTCGGGCATCGGCGCCTTTGCCAGTGCGCTGTCAAACCTCGCCATTGCGCAATCCGCCGACACAGCGGGGGCAGGGTTCCGCGACCGGCCGGCGCAAACCGCATGAGCGCTGGCAAAGCCGATCATTCAATGACGGCGGCAACCGGCAGATCTTCAACCGACAGTATCGAGGTCGACCATGATCCACCGGGTTCACCGAGAATCCTCCTCTCAGCAATCCGAGCTCGGAGTTCACGTTAGACGACGGCTCTCGACTCCGAGCATGGAGGCGGGTGTCCGACCCGAAAGGCCGCCGCCGCACAAGCGAACGCCATCGCTCGTGCCGGCCGTGCTCGTTACTGCGCTCGCGCTCGGCACACTGCTCTGGGGTCTACCGGACGTCGGGAGCGCGCACCCTTTAATTTAACGCAAACAAGACGTATTCGCATTATTGTTAGCCTCTGACGCCTGTTCCCTCGTTGTGACGCAGGAGAGTATGCCGGGATGAACTCGCAACGCCATCACCCCCTGGCCATGATTGAAGAAGGCGTGCATGTCCGCGTCGTCGCGCTGCGTGCGGGACGCAATCTCGATCGCAGGCTGACCGATCTGGGCCTGAATATTGGCAGTGTACTTCGCGTACTGCAGCGTCAGGGCGGCGGATTGATCGTGTCCAGGGAAGAGACCCGCATCGCCGTCGGTGGCGGGATGGCGATGAAAATCATAGTGGTACGCGTATGACGCGACCTCCGACCTCTTTGGAACAGGCGAGTTGCCGACAGGTAACCAGAGCGCAGGTCGCGGCCCC
>JBATTL010000400.1:0-1780 GCA_049670525.1 Thiohalocapsa sp.
CTGGTGCAGCTTGTCGAGATGGGCCAGATGATGGCCTACGAGCACCGGGGCTTCTGGCAGCCGATGGACACCCTACGCGACAAGAATCAGCTCGAATCCCTGTGGCAAGGCGGGCAGGCGCCCTGGACAGTCTGGAACTGATGGCAACAGGTCGTACATTGCCCAACCCCGAGCCGTCGTTCTGGCGGGACAAACGCGTGCTGCTGACCGGCCACACAGGCTTCAAGGGAAGCTGGCTCGCACTCTGGCTTGAGCGCCTCGGTGCCCGGGTCACCGGTATCGCGCTGCCGCCGTGCACCGAGCCAAGCCTATTCCGGCTCGCGAAGATCGGCGATCGGATCAAGGGTCACGAGCAAGATATCCGCAATGCAGCGGCAACCGCCGCCATCGTTCGCGCCACCGAGCCCGAGATCGTCTTTCACCTCGCTGCCCAACCGCTCGTGCGCGCCAGCTACCGAGATCCTCTCGGCACCTTCGCCACCAACATACAAGGCACCGCCAACGTACTCGATTCCCTGCGCGAGCTTGACACCGGACGAGTCGCCATCGCCATCACCAGCGATAAGGTCTACCGCAACCTGGAGCACCCTTTTCCGTACCGCGAGACCGATGTGCTCGGCGGCCATGACCCTTACAGCGCCAGCAAGGCCGCCGCGGAGTTGGTCGTCGCCAGCTACCGAGATGCCTTCTTGGCCGAGCGAGGGGTCCCCGTCGCCACCGCCCGCGCCGGGAACGTCATCGGCGGCGGCGACTGGTCCGAAGATCGGTTGATCCCCGACGCAGTGCGCGCCTGGAGTGCGGCACGACCACTCCAAGTGCGTCGTCCCAGCGCGATACGGCCCTGGCATCATGTCTTGGAGTCCGTGGGTGCTTACCTGCAGCTAGCCGAACGGCTCTGGGCCAACCCTGGTTTGGCCGGCGCCTACAACTTCGGCCCGGAGACGCATGAAGCCGCAACCGTGCGCGATGTCGTTGACCTTGCGTGCGCCGCCTTCCAGCAGGGCGACGTGCACTGCTCCGACGTCAGCGATGGTCCGCACGAGGCCGGCTGGCTCGCGCTCGAAGTTGCCAAGGCCCGCCACGCACTAGGCGTGAAGCCGCGCTGGTCCCTCGCGACGAGTGTCGAGCGCACTATGCGCTGGTACCTAAGACAGGCCGCCGGCGAGGCGGCAGCGGCGCTCTGCGCGCAAGACATCGCGGCCTATGAGGCCTCCTCGGCGCGACTGTAGCCGTCATGTGTCGATTCAGCCTTCAACCCGCGCCACTCAAGGGCCTAAGCGTACTTCAGCGCCACCTCATCCGCGATCAACGAGGTTCTCTGGATCGCCTTCTCTGCCTCGACGAGCTAAAACCGCTGCTCGGCGAGCGCACCATCGTTCAAGTCAACTACACCGTCACGGCTAAGTCGGGAACCATCCGGGGCATGCACTTCCAGTACCCTCCCCATGCCGAGATGAAGCTGGTGACCTGTTTGCACGGTGAGATCTTCGACGTTGCCGTCGATCTCCGAACCGGCTCACCGACCTTTCTGAACTGGCACGGCGAGCACCTCAGCGCCAACAGCCACCGTACGTTAGCCATCCCCGAAGGCTTCGCCCACGGCTTCCAGACGCTCACCGATCACTGCGAGCTGCTCTATCTGCACACCGCCGCCTATCAGCCGGATGCCGAAGGCGGCCTCGACGCACTCGACCCCGTGCTCGCCATCCGCTGGCCCCTGCCGGTCAGCGAGCGCTCCGCGCGCGATCAGGCCCACGCGCCGATCACCGCGGCCTTTGCC
>JBATTL010000401.1:0-3383 GCA_049670525.1 Thiohalocapsa sp.
CGCCTGACCGGCACCGGCCCCGCCGCCGCCACCCCCGCCGCACGATCCCACATGTCCACGACTGAAAGGGATGCCGGATCTGCCGCACGCGCTCGCAACCACGACGCTGTCCGGGGGAATCTCACTGAGTGGCTGGGCCTCGAGCCGAGCCATGATGTCACCCCAGAGACGCAATGCACCGGTGGAACCCGACAGCTTGGTGGGCTTGTTGTCGTCGCGACCGATCCAGGTCACGACGACCTTGTCGCCACTGAATCCTGCGAACCAGCTATCCCGCATGTCGTTGGTGGTGCCGGTCTTGCCCGCGACCACTAGACTCGACGGCAGGCGATTGTTGAGCCAGGTAGCGGTGCCCTGCTTGACCACTTGGCGCATCGCCCATTGCGTGAGATAAGCGGCGTCGTCCGACACTACCGGCTGCACCGCCAGCGGATAACGGTTCAATGGCCTGCCGGATGAGTCCAATACCTCGCGAATAGTGCGCAGCGGAGCACGAAAGCCGCCGGCGGCGATGGTTTGATAGACCTGCGCGACTTCAATTGGCGGCAACGACACGGAGCCCAGAAGCATCGCCGGCACCTGGTCGATGTCGCGCACGGCGCCGAGATCGCGCAGCATCCCGGCCACCCGATCGATGCCCAGTTGCAGTCCCAGATTCACAGTCGCCAGGTTGTAGGACTTTGCCAACGCCCGGTACAACGGCACGGTGCCGTGCACACGGTGATCATAGTTTTTTGGCTGCCAAAGCTTACCGCCCGCACGCAACGAAACTGGTTTGTCCGCAATCGGCGTGACCAGCGAGTAGCGCTCCGGCTGCGCCAGTGCGGTCAAATAGATGACCGGTTTGATCAACGACCCGATGGGACGCACGGCGTCCAGCGCTCGGTTGAATCCGGCAAAGTCGGCGTCGCGACCACCCACCAGCGCGAGCACTTCGCCCTGTGCCACGGAAGTCACGACCGCTGCGGTCTCGAGGGTACCTGACGGTAAACCAAATTTCTTGTCCAGCGACGGCATGCGATCCTGCATCGCTTCCTCAACGTCCGCCTGGGCCAGCGGGTCCAGCGTGGTAAAGATGCGCAGTCCCTCGGAGCGCAGATCTTCTTCACGATAGTCACGCTGAAGCTGGCGGCGTACCAGACTGATAAAGGCCGGGTAGTCGCTGGTCGGGCGCGCACCGCCCTCGCGCAGACCCAGGGGCATCTGCTTGGCGGCATCGGCGTCGGAGGAGGAGATGATCTGGTGATGCGCCATCAGGTCGATCACCAGATTGCGACGCTCCAGCACCGACTCCGGCTTGCGGCGGGGATTGTATTCTGAGGGTCCTTTCAGGATGGCGACCAGCATCGCGGTCTCCGGGACGCCCAATGCGTCGAGATTGCGGTTGAAGTAGAAGCGGCTGGCGAGGCCGAAGCCATGGATGCCGCGGCTGCCATCCTGGCCCATATAGACCTCATTGGCGTAGGCGGTCAGTATGTCGTCTTTGTCATAGCGAGAGTCCAGTAGCACCGCCATGTAGGCCTCATTGAGCTTGCGCTCAAGCGTGCGCTCCTGGGTGAGGTAGAAGTTCTTGACCAACTGCTGGGTCAGGGTGCTAGCGCCTTGCACCGTGCGTCCGGCCATCAAGTTCTCGTAGGCGGCGCGCGCAATACCCTTGGGGTCGACTCCGTGGTGCTGAAAGAACTTGCGGTCCTCAACCGCCAGCAGGGTCTTGACCAGCTGGTCAGGCAGTTGATCGCGCCGCAGCAGCACACGGTCCTCGTTGTGGGTCGGGTAGATGCTCGCAATCAGCGCCGGATCCAGGCGCACCAGGGCCAGGGGCGAGCCAGTGTCAGCGTCGACCAGGTCGGTCACCAGGTTGTCGTCCAACGTCACGCTGAAAAGGCGCGCCGGCTCGCTCCCGTCCCAGAAGCGGAACTCGCGGCTCTGGACCAGAATACGCTCGCCTTCGGTCCGCCAACTGCCTTCACGGCCGGCATTGGCGCCCTCGCGATAGCCGAGCCGCTCCAGTTCCCGGACCAATTCGTCCCGCGTCAGCGGACGTCCGACGTAGAGCTCCATCGGGCGGGCGTAAACCCGCGCGGGCAACGCCCAGCGTTTACCCTCGAATTTGGCGCGTACTACCTTGTCCAGGTGGATACCGTAAAGACCGGCGACCAGGCCGGTGGCAAGCACCAGCAGAAAAAAGACGCGAAACAGGAAACCCCAGAAGGTGACTCCGCGCTTGCGGCGCTTGGGTCCAGTGGGGGCTCGGCGGGTTGGATGTGGCATGCTAACGGCTAGGCGCTTCGGAGAGCTTCTTGGGGACTCGGGTCGGGCTAGACTGGGTAAAACATGGTTGAGCAACCTCGGACCGGCCACCCTGGCTGGCCACTTCCGGATGCGGACACGACCTTGTGCTTCAGAGGGTTAATGATCCCATTGCATGCCCCTTGTCACAAGCGCCATCAACTCTTGATTCCGACCCCTCGTTCGAGCAGGTACAGACTGTACCAGCCGAGCGCGACGATAAATCCGAGGATCAGCCCGAAGGCAACGAACAGCGGGATGTCACTGACGCCGAGCAACCCGTAGCGGAAGGCATTGACCATATACAGGACCGGGTTTGCCAGCGACACAGTCTGCCAGAACTCCGGCAGCAACTCGATGGAATAGAACACGCCACCCAGATAGGTTAGCGGTGTCAACACAAAGGTCGGAACGATGGAGATATCGTCGAAACTGTTGGCGTAGACGGCGTTGATGAAACCGCCCAGTGCGAACAGGACCGATGTGAGCACGAAAACCAGGAGCGTGATCGGATAGCTGTGCACACTGAGATCCGCAAACAGCATCGCAACGGCCATGACGACGACGCCAACGATCAGCCCTCTGACGACGCCACCGGACACGTAACCCGCCAGAATCACCCAACTCGGCGCCGGCGACACCAGCAGTTCCTCGACATAGCGCGAGAACTTGCTGCTGTAAAACGACGAGACGACGTTGCTGTACGAATTTGTGATGACCGCCATCAGCACCAGACCGGGCACGATGAAGTCCATATAGGCGAATCCGCCCATGACACCGATGCGCTCGCCTATAAGCCGGCCGAAGATCACGAAATACAGGGTGGTGGTGATCGCGGATGGCAAGACGGTCTGAACCCAGATCCGCGAGAACCGCATCACCTCCTTGTTCAGCAGCGTCGAGAACGTGACCCAGTAACGCCGCCAGCGACCTGCATCGAGCGTCATACAGCCTTCCCGCGGCCCTGATCGACCATATCCAGGAATAGCTTTTCGAGCCGATTCTGCTTGTTGCGCAGACTCACCACCTCGATCGCGTTGCGCGACAGGGCCTCAAACAACGCGTTGATGCTGTGCTCGCGGCTAATATGTACC
>JBATTL010000402.1:0-4876 GCA_049670525.1 Thiohalocapsa sp.
AATCAGCTACCACCCCCACAGGGGGTGGTTTGATGAAGGCCCCCAGAGGGGGCCATGCGGGCGTGAAAGGGCCTAAAGGCCCTGGAGACGCAGCTGTTCCTGACGCTGTTCCTCAACTTCCTGATCTCGGATATAGGCGCGGATCTTCTCCTCGTCCAAGCCGATGGTGCTCACGCAGTACCCTCGTGCCCAGACATGCAGGCCCGTGAAGTTGCGCTTCTGCCCAAGAAACTGACGATGGATCCTGATCGCTGACTTCCCTTTCAGGAACCCCACAGTGTTCGCAACGCTGTACTTCGGCGCGATGCTCAGGCACAAGTGGATGTGATCCGGCATCGCATGCCCTTCCACGATCTCCACGCCTTGCTGATGACACAGCTCCCGCAGAATCCCTCCGATCTGCCGGCGCAACGATCCGTAGATCGAGCGGCGGCGGTACTTCGGCACAAACACGATGTGGTACTTGCAGTACCATCTCACGTGGGACTGGCTCTGCCATTCTCTCATGATGATCTCTCTCCAGTTTGGCTAACCGGAGGGAGATCATCGACTTCCCCTCAGCACGCCGGAACGGCAGAGCCTTGAGGAGTCCACCGCCAAAGGCGGTGGCTTACCTGTTGTGAGTTAACCAGTTGATCCTGAGTATCTTCACCGGCGTCGTTCATCTCGGCTAAAAGGTCATCTATGAGTCGTTGAGAGTGAATGGCTAGACCTTGGTTTCCAGTATCTATCAAAACCAATTCATAGCGCGTATCAAATTCTCCTAAAGCTTGTTCAATTTGTGGTTTTTTCGCTACGACTTTTGGATTAAACCTATCGAAGTTCAAGTTGAAAAGATCTTTTATGCCTTGGCAAAATTTAGCAATTTCACCGCTTTCAGGCTCTCCGACACCGGATTGTTTCCATTTTGATTGGACGACAGTCATTTGCTTTAAAGATGGAGAGTAATGTATTGCATCAATGCCGTTATCGTCTCCACCATCTACAACAGCTTGAGCTGCTTCAGATTCTGAGCATCCCGTACTAAAATAAACAGCATAAGCAGCTAAGCATCGAGTCAACACCTTAATATTTCTTTGAGAGTCAATTTTACCTATATCAGCCAAGTCAAGGTGGCTTTCAAACAGTTCAGCAATTTTTTTTGAAATTTGTGTAACGTGCAGGATACTCATTCGAATTTCTATTTCGTATAACCAGTGATTGCTTGGTTTCCGGATAACTTGCCGTGGGCGCCGCCCGTCGAAAAGCGTCAGCCCGACACGACCCGAGACCTAGCGAGATAACTCTCCACAGACGAGTGCTATCCCGTTTCCGGATACACCCACCTAGACGGAAAGTCGTATACCTGCAATTCAGGAGCCGCACCTGCGATGGCCGCTTGTTAATGCTGCCGCTCGGTCGGTCCCAGGTCAAGGTCCGCTCATGGCCGATGCTGGCGTTAGGGACGCCTGAACCGTCAAAGCCGCCTGGCCCGCAGACACCCGCAACAGCCGTGGACGAATCCGGCAGGGTCAGCGCGGATTATTCGGAGCGATTCCCGTGGAGTAGAGTGAGCGACAACAATTGTCATCGTTTGCTCATTCCAAGTTGCCACGACACCTCTGCGTTCGAGCCGGAAGTTTCAACCAACTTGATGGGGCTGCTTCGCAGCCTTGACCCCGCTCTAGCAGACGCGAACTGCGTTGCACATGGTTTCACGGTTAGGGAACATCGGGTCGCGAACCAAAGTCGGCATCCTTGCCCCGCAAGCCCGTGCCGAGACTGCGCCCTGGAACGCTGCTGCTGACCTCGGCAAGCTAAACGCTTAGTCCCGTTCTTCCCACAAGGCGTCAAGCACCGAAAGCGCTTTGTTCCGTTGCCGCCAAACGTCGACCGGGTCGAACAGATGCCGCTGGTGCCCACGCTCTTCCAACCACGTCAAGTACCTCTTCTTCTCCTTCTTCCAAACGGCTTTTCTTGGGAAAGTGGCGTTTAGCCCGCGCTCACGCACCGAGCTGCGGAACAGGTGCTCCGAGCGCTCGTTCTTGGAGAAACGGTCTTCTAGGAACTGATCGCTGTAGAAAGACACTCGTGGAAATGGATTCTTCAGCTTCTCCGCCAACTCCGCTGGAGAAAAGCGCAGATCTTTGATCCTGGCTTCCAAACGGTGCCAGTTTTTGTCCTCGCACGCGACACCTCGCGCTACCCTTTCAGCGGCCTTATCGTACCAACACAGAAGAAAACGGCTGTGTTTACTCCCAATGTACTGGGTAGCAGAGGCATCGCCATGGAAGATCGACGAGGTCCTGGCGGTGGTCTTGTACAGGTACAGCGGTTCTTGAAGCCCCTTGAAATCCAGCGCTAGGTCAATCCTGGTCACCCGAGCCTCAGTCCGGAGTCGATCCACAACCCCCTCGCTCAGCAACCGGCAAAGCAATCTTCTCAAAATCCACATTCTATGCGCACCAACAGCACTGGGGTTGAACTCAACACGCAGGAACCGACGTTTGCCATCATCGCGTTGACCATCGATGGGGCTGTTTGAGAGCTTAAAGACAAAGCTCCCCCCCTTTTTTGGCTTCACCGTAAACTGATATGTCTTGTGATAGTTCGCTTTGCAGTAGTTTGGCTGGTACTGCTTCGTCACTCGGACGTGCTCATATTCATCGATCTGCCTACAGATTGTCCGTTTCTCCTCCTCCGACGATACATAAATCGTGAGAGAAATCTCATCAACGAAGAGTTCTGACTTTTCCAGGGCATTACCCAGAGGTGGTGGGTGAGGGGAGCTTTCAATCAGTTTGGAGAGGTTGGGACGGTTCAAATTTGAACCTTTCCTACCAGGTCGTATGACTGGTCGTGTTTTAGCTGAATCCTCTCGGAAAGGGGGCGAAAGTGAAGTCATTAGAGTTTCCTCAGTTTTCTTTGGATAATGGAAACGAGTGTTTACAACTTTCCCTTACAACAGGAAGAGATAGATCGTTGTCTAAGGACTCTTCTGTTACCGGTAACAGGTATCCTGAGCTTTTCAAGTTTGTAGACTAGCTACCAACTAATATCCGGCTTGACCTAAAGTAGGGACTTCAGCTCAAACTAGGAGGTTTAATTATTAGCAGTGCTTACTTGGGTTAACTTTAATTTTATTGCTGTTAGTATATAATTAGATCAATAAAGACAGAGTAACGAATAATGCGCGCTATTAGTGATGCGAGCGACAGAGAACCTACCTGAGCCGAATTGGATGGATTAGCAGAAATAGCCCTAATCGCAGCAACTATCTGCGTGTATCGCTGAAATCGGGAAAATCGGGATTTCGGGGTGAAGGAGAAAACCCCGTCGCGTTTCCGGATCGCCACTTGGGGCGCGGATTCAAGCGAGGCGCGGTCGGATGGCCGCACCAGTGGAGTGAAACCTGTGCTGACCCAAAGCGGGTGTGCTGCGCGTTTTCTGGAGGGATGCAGGTCCAGCCCTTAAGCGGTCAAGAAGGCAGGATCGGCTCAGTACCAGTACCAGTGCAGTTAACGGCCTCTTGCTTGTGCAACGACAGGCGCCTTGTCGCGGGGCCTGTCGGCGGACATCCTTGTCCTGTGACGGTCACGCCACGCGGTTACCGGAACAATCCCCGAATGGAGAGTTTGTAGAAACGGTCCGAGCCTAGTCGCGAGACCCTGCTGGCGTTACGCCCGTCCTCACCAGGCTGGACGAGGCCGTGGTCGGTCATCCGTTTCCAGAGTAGCTTCGGCCCGCGAGCAAGCAGTCTCTGCGCGTCGCGGGGAAGTACGTCGAAGAGTTCTTCGGCATCAATGTTTGTGGGCACGTAGATCTTCTGTGCCGCTACGTCTACAAAACCGAGAAACGTGCCCTGTGGCTCACCGTCAAGCCAGCCGACACGATCAGCTGGTACGCCCTCGGGACAGAGATCCGTGCCGGACTGGAGCAGGTGGTACTTGCCCTCCTTGAGCAGCGCTGCGAACGCCCGACCCACGACGTTCTCGGGGGAGTACCAGTCAACCAGCTCGCCTTGCGCCTCGGCCAACCTAACCAGCGCATCCCAGCTCAGCTGCAGCAGGCGCTTGTACTGCTTCGCGTCGATGACGCCTTCCTCGCGGCATACGCGGAGGCAGAAATCCACGCCGACCATGATGTCAGCGACGTTTGCCCAGTACCGTCGATGCAAACCAGGCAGCTCTTTCCCTGCTCGCTGTTGATAGTGCCCGAATCGCTTCGGCACGGAGTCCTTGAGCGGGTCGCAGCTCGGTAAGCACCCAACCACGACGAGCTCCCGCATCCCGCGCGCTAAGTTGCCATTAGCGGCATTTTCGCGGCAGACCGCTCGCCGCTCGGGATCAACGTCGTGCTTGCCCACCTCACAATACAAGGCGCGTGCGTGTCGGGACTCTCTGTCGGTGACCAGGGCAACCTCGGCCGTCAGCATGACCTGCGTCCGAATCCCTTCGGCCGATGCCGCTTCGGTTGCGGATTTCGCCGTTTGCCGTCCTGCGGTCGTCGAGCTGCCCCAGATCATCATCTCGATGAACTCCGCATCGTCGGAGCGTTTTCCCTCGGTCGGGAAATAGTCATCGATGGGAAATAGGGTGTGTGCTGACTGTGCGGCCCAGAGTCGCAAGCCTTTCGGGCTCGAAGTCAAGTTGAATGGCAAGGAGCTGACGTCGGTACCCGGCCTGAAGCAGCTGGTCGCCAGGGCGAGCATCTCCGATTTTCCTGCCCCGGTCTCGCCGATGAGAATCGATGTCACGACGGACGGGTGGAACTCACACAAGACCGCTCGAACAGCGCTGCCCAGAGCCATGACGCCAATGGCCGGATTCTTCCTCGATACCGTTAGCAGTGCCAACAAAGCCCTCAGATGGTCGGCGCAGTTGCCGGTGTCCGTGGA
>JBATTL010000403.1:0-6663 GCA_049670525.1 Thiohalocapsa sp.
GTAGATCCAGCCGCGTCAAGCTTATCGCGCTCGCCGCACTATTTATCGCAGGAATCGTCTTTTGGGGGCTCTTTAACGCTGGGCTGGCCTACACGAACGAAATGGAGTTTTGCGTCTCCTGCCACACAATGCAGACGCCCTATAGCGAATACAAGGAAAGCCTGCACTACAAGAACCAGTCCGGCGTACAGGCGACCTGTTCGGACTGCCATGTGCCTAAGCCATTCATCCCAAAGATGATTACCAAGGTCATCGCGGCCAAGGACGTCTACCACGAGATTCTTGGCACCATCGACACACCCGAAAAATACGAGGCGCACCGCTGGGACATGGCCTCGCGGGTCTGGAAAAAGATGAAAAAATCGGACTCGCGCGAGTGCCGCAGCTGCCACGAGTTTGCCAACATGGATCTGTCCGAGCAGGGCCGCTCGGCGCGCAGCCGCCACGCAAAGGCCGAAGACAAGGGGCAGACCTGTATCGACTGCCATACCGGATTGGTACACAACGAACCGGATGAACCGGAAGACGTCGACGAGACCTGATGCCTGCGCCCGAAACTGGCACTCTCGCTGATTGAGAGGAAACGAGAACGCATGACCGCTCGATTCACTTCTCACCCTTTGCTCTTAGCTCTGGTGCTCTTGGCCGGATTGGCGACGGCGGCCCATGCTGCCCCGGAGGCGCAGAGCGACGGCCTGAACAAAGAGCTCCGGCTGTCGGCAATGATCGGCGACAGCGAGGCCGTCGCAGCCCTCCTCGAAGCGGGTGCCGACGTCAATGCATCCAGTAGTTTCGGAAAAACCGCTCTGATGATGGCTGTCGAGAGCGACAGCCTCGGCACCGTCGCACTTCTGCTTAGTCGAGGAGCGGAGGTCAATACCAGCACGGTCGCAGGCTGCACTGCATTGACCTTCGCCGCCGAAAACGGACACATTGGACTGACCGCACTTCTGATCGAGCGTGGGGCCAATGTTCACCACCGAACGCGCGCGGGTTGGGATGCGTTGATGATCGCGTCGCGCCTCGGCTTCTATGAAGTGGCGCAGCAGCTGCTGTACCGAGACGCCGACCCAAAGGTCTCGGACGCAGACGGCCGCACCGCGCTCATGCAGGCCGCCCGAAGAAACCACTCGGATGTAGTCGAGTTGCTGCTGCAGAAGGGCGCCGACATCGCGGCGACCGACGACCAGGGTGCAACCGCGTTGGTTATCGCGTCCGACCAAGGCCACGACGCTATCGCGAACCTGCTGCTTTCCCATGGCGCGGATGTGAACGCAAAAGACGCTCTTGGCGCCACGGCGCTGATGTACGCGGTCGGGCATGGCAACAGGGCAGTCGCGCGCGTTTTGCTCGATAACGGCGCCAACCCGAATCTTCAGGACGAAGATGGCACTTCTGCCCTGATGGAGGCCGTGACGACCAAGCACAACGAAATGATCGGTATGCTGATCGACTATCGTGCCGACCCCAAACTGACCGACGGTGAAGGCCACACGGCCGCGGACTTGGCGAAGTCCAGCGGCAATGAAGAGGCATTCACCACATTGGTGCATCCCTGAGACCGGCCACCGCGCACCCGGCCCGTCCGCGATCGACGGATGGTTCAGTGGCGAATCCGAACCCAGGTGACAACTCGGAGGCTCTTGCCTGCAAGTCAGTCCGCACCGACCGAATGCTCGGAGCAGCGGCCACAATCGGTCCGCTGTCCGGCATGGCGGAGCATGTCTCTCCGCCCGATCCGAAAGCCTGAATATTCCTGTAGGAGGTAGTATGGCCACACAAAAGATGAAAATAGCTCTGGTCGGCGGAGCACTCGCCCTGGGGCTCTCGTCCGGTTCCATGGCCGAGGGACCCACTGCCAAGATGCTCGCCGACACCTGCGCCGGTTGCCACGGCACCAACGGCAACAGCGTCGGTCCGGCCTCGCCCTCAATCGCTGAAATGGACCCGGTCGTGTTCGTCGATACCATGCTCGCATTCCAGAGCGGTGACACCTATTCGACGATCATGGGCCGCATCGCCAAGGGTTACACCGAGGCAGAACTCGAGCAAATGGGCGAGTATTTCCACGAACAGGAGTACAAGCCAGCGACACAAGAGTTTGATCAGGCCTTGGTTGATCAAGGCGCGAAACTCCACGACAAGTACTGCGAGAAATGTCACATCGAGGGCGGCAAGCCTGTACCTGACGAAGAGGATTATTACATCCTTGCCGGTCAGTGGACTCCGTACCTGAAGTTCGCCATGTCTGACTTCGAGGCCGACCGCCGCGTCCTACCCAAGAAGATGGGCAAAAAGCTCAAAGCGATGCTTGAAGACAAGGGCGAGGATTCCATGGACGCCCTCTACGCTTTCTACGCCGCCTACTCGGATTTCGAGAGCAGCAGCGCGGGCGAAGACGACGACGATGACGATAAGAACTGAGCCATGATCAGGAGACGATTCAATATGACTATGAATAGACGCGATTTCGTCAAGACCACCGGCGCGGTCGCCGCCGTCGGCGCCATCGGCCTGCCCAACATTGTGCTCGGCGACGGCAAGAAGGTGGTCATCGTCGGTGGTGGTACCGGCGGCGGCACCGCGGCCAAGTACATCAAGATGGCCGACCCGTCCATCGACGTCACACTGATTGAGCCCAACAAAGAGTATTACACCTGCTACCTGAGCAATGAGGTCCTAAGTGGTGCACGCACGCTGGACTCTATCAAGCACGGCTACGATGGGCTGAAAGGCCACGGTGTCAATGTCGTGCACGAGGCGGCCACGGGCATCGACGCCGAGAAGAAAGTCGTCAAGACCGATGGCGGCGAATACCCGTTCGACCGCTGCATCGTTTCCCCCGGTATCTCGCTGCTGTACGACAAGATCGAAGGCTACAGCGAAGAGGCCGCACAGAAGATGCCCCACGCCTGGAAAGCGGGCGAGCAAACCAAGATCCTACGCGACCAGATCGAGGCCATGGACGACGGCGGCGTGGTCGTCATCGTGTCGCCGCCGAATCCGTTCCGCTGCCCGCCCGGCCCTTACGAGCGCGCCAGTCAGATCGCGATGTATCTGCAGGAGACCAAGCCGAAGTCGAAGGTGCTGATCCTCGACTCCAAGCAGAAATTCTCCAAACAGGGTCTGTTCACCCAGGGTTGGGAGCGCCTGTACGGCTTCGGCACCGAAAACAGCCTGATCGAATGGCAACCCGGCCCGGATGCCGCCGTAGTCAGCGTCAACGCCGACGCCATGTCGGTCGAGACCAGCTTCGGCGACGAGGTCAAGGGTGCCGTGATCAACGTGATCCCGCCTCAGGCAGCCGGCAAGGTCGCCATCGACTCCGGCTTAGCCGACGACAGCGGCTGGTGCCCGGTGGACAAGAAGAGCTTCGAGTCCACACTGCAGCCCGGCGTCCACGTGATCGGTGATGCCTGCATCGCGACCAAGATGCCCAAGTCTGGGTATTCGGCAAACAGCCAAGGTAAGGTCGCCGCCGCCGCCGTGGTGTCGCTCTTGAACGGTGAAGAGGTTGGGACGCCGTCCTACGTCAACACCTGCTATTCGATCATTGGCAAGGACTATGGCATCTCCGTTGCGGCGGTCTATCGCCTGAGCGAGGACGGAGGCACCATCGCCGGCGTCGAGGGTGCGGGGGGGCTGACTCCGATGGATGCTGAGCCGTTTGCGTTGGCCCGCGAGGTCGACTACGCCTACAGCTGGTACAACAATATCGTCCAGGATATATTCGGGTAACACCGGAGACTTGAGTCCGGCGCTTGCCGGACCCGGCACCATCAAGGGGCTTAGGCCCCGCCTTTTTTTTTGCCAGGTCGCCCGAAGTGCCGATGCCAAAGCGGATCGATCAGATTGCCCTAACCCTGCCGCAACAGCATCCGAAGATCCAACACGGCGGCATTGGCCCTGGCGATATAGGACGCGAGCACCAGCGAATGGTTCGCGAGCACGCCATAGCCGTGACCGTTCAGCATCACAGGGCTCCACTTGAACATCGTTGCCTGCTCCAGATCGCGGATGATCTGCTGCATCGAGACCTCGGCATTCTTGTCCACAAGTACCTTTTCAAAGTCGACCGACAGGGACTTCATCATGTGCAATAGCGCCCAGGAATAGCCGCGCGCTTCAAAGAAGACGTTGTCGATCTGCGTCCAACTCGTGCGGTCAAGGGATGGTGCGCCCGCAGCACCTGCGGAAGTCAATACGGCCGTGAGTTCGGGGTCACCGACGCTTGCGGCAAGACGTTGACCGTAGCTGCCGAGGCGTTTCTCGACCACAGCCAAATATGCGGCCAAGTTGTCCGCACGGATGTAGAAGCGAGCGGTCTGGTCGCTGCCCGATTCCAACGCCTTGAGGTAGGCGCGCAGTGCATTGACGCCTTGGCGATACTGCTCTTCCGCCGACGGAAGGAACCAGGCATCGGAACCGAAATTGAAATCGGAGTCGGCCTCTTTGAGGTCGATATTTTCAATGGACTGGGTCTGAGAGCGACTGAAGTCGTTGCGCAGCGATCGCACAGAGTCGCGCAGTTCGGTCAGCGCGCCGTACTCCCAGCTTGGCAAATTGTCCATCAGCGCCCCAGGTGGTGTCATGTCGTTCTTGACATAGCCACCGCGCTTATCCAGCAACGTCTGCGCGACCCTGATCGCGGAGGCAACCGTCACAGTGCCAGGGACCGAAGGCGGCGATTCGGTGCCAAGGATCGTCTGGGCATTCGCAACGACATCAAACTTCGGTGGCTGAAAGGACCACCAGATGCCAAGCGCTGTCAGAAGCAGTGCCAAAAGCACTAGGCCTCCCAGCACCGCTGGAATCAGCGTCAGGCGGACCTTCCGCTTCGCATCTTTGGCATGGTCGACCGCTGGGTCGACAGGCGTCGGTGGTTCCACCACCGGCAAGGGGTTCGGGTTTCGCAGCGTATTCGTTGTCATGTCTCTCACCAAGTATTCATCATCACGGATGAACCCACCAACGGGATCCAACCGCCCCGCTTTGAGCACTCGTGTCCGAACGAGCCCATGAGGGACCAGTTTGACGCACGAACGGCGAAAACAAGCCGGCCAGCCTGTGCGCCCGAAGTCACTCGCGCGCGAATTTTTGGTCCTGGAATCTGACCCAAGCCCGCGGCCTTTGGAAAGGCAGCATTGAAAAAACCATGTAAGACAAGATGCTTTAGTCCGACCGGGACAGCGGCATCCTTCCGTAGGCTTGATATCCACAGTCCTGAGCCCGAGTTCGCTAGCGAGTGGCAACGAGAATACCTCCGGAAACCCGATGTTTTTTCGATGTTTTGTTAACTTTCCGCTGGTCGATCAGACCAAGCCACCATGTTGCCCACTGGATCAGATACCCGGAAACGCATCGCTATTTTTTCTGTACGATGACAACGACGACAGTCCCACAAACAGCAGGGAAATCCTTGGTGGCTGTACTGGCTCACTTGCTGCTTTTCTCGTTCCTGTGGATCGTCCTGACAGGACCCGATCTGTCATCTTGGATCATCGGCTTACCATCCGTCGCACTGGCGACCGCAGCAGCCGTGAAGCTCTCGGCAAACACCAATGACCGACCGCGGCTCATCGGAGCTATCCGCTTTTTGCCCTTCTTTGTCCTAGGTTCCACCCGCGGCGGTATCGACGTCGCCTCAAGGGTGATGCGGCCGGTCATGCAAATCGATCCAGGGACACGCCCCTACGCACTGCGCCTAAAAGGCCGAAACGCGCAGGTCTTTTTCCTCGATGTCATCAGCCTGCTGCCCGGCACACTGAGTGCGGATATGCGAAAAGGTATCGTCCAGGTCCATGCGCTCGACATCAACGATGATATTGACGCGTCACTGGAGCAACTCGAAACCCGCGTTGCAGACCTGTTTGGCGAGACGCTGGAGACAGCAGACAATGGATGAACTATTCGCAGCGCTGTCACTAGTGCTGCTCCTCACCATGAACGCCGGGCTGGTGCGCGTCTGGATCGGCCCGACACCGGCCGATCGCATGATGGCTGCCCAGTTGCTCGGCACCTCCGGAATCGGAGCGCTACTGCTGCTTGCGCCGGCGCTGCATGAGCCCGCGCTGGTCGACGTGGCGCTGGTTTTCGCATTGCTGGCCGCCGTTGCCGTAGCGGCGTTCACAAGACGCCGCGCCGGGTCTGACCCCGCGGATGTCGAGGCGGAATGATGGAGCCGAACCTCACACACATGCTTCTTAGTACGGTGTCCACCGTTCTGGTCTTATCCGGGGGGTTTTTCTTCGTTGCGGGCACCGTTGGCCTGCTGCGACTGCCAGACATGTTCAGCCGCCTGCACGCCCTGACCAAGGCGGACAATCTTGGTCTAGGCCTGATCGTGCTGGGCCTGATTCCGTTCGCGCCGGATGCCTTCTACGGCGCCAAGATGTTCTTGCTCTGGGTGCTGGTCATGGTCTCCGGCGCCACCGGTGCGCACCTGATCGCCAAGCGGGCACTGCGCGGCGACGGCGACGATCCGCAATGACGTTCTCTGCGCTGCTGCTGTTCGATGTCGTGCTGCTGGTCACGCTGCTCGCGCTGGCGTTTGCCGCGGTAACCAGTCCGGAGCCACGTCGCGCCGTCATGCTGTTCGTCTCCTTCGGCTTATGGTTATCGCTGGTATGGGCGCGGCTTCAAGCGCCTGACGTCGCGTTGGCG
>JBATTL010000404.1:0-2326 GCA_049670525.1 Thiohalocapsa sp.
GCTCCAGGATCTGGAGCTTGTAGTTGGCGCTGAAGCGCCGACGCTTCGCCCGCGGTAGCGTCTCGGGGTTGGGGGTGGCAGCGGGCGCGGCGCTCTCGGTCTCGTTCAGGTTTGCAGTCATCGGTGATTCTCCTACCCGCCCCGAATGGCACTAAGTTAAGCGAGGCGACATTGTGGTGAGTTGGATACCCACCTGATTCAACGTTGTTTTTCGGGTGTCCATGTTCGCGGACCTCAACGCGAGCGGCCTTTCTCGGTTTGGTCAGCAGTGGGTAGGCATTGGCGCGACGTTTCAGCGCCCGTGGCTCGATGCGACCGGGTCGTAGACCGACGCGCGGCTCGGCAATCAGGCTGAGTATGGCAAGGATGCAGACACCATCGGGCGTTGCGCCGCCGCGCTGCTGCCAGCACAACCAGACTTGCACGGTGTGCTTGAAGCTCAGTTGCCTGGGGACTTGATCGGCCAGCAAGGCGGCTTGGGCCATCAGCAAGCGGATCAGGTTGTCGGCCAGCCGGTAGACCCACAGCTCCTTGACGACCATCTCCGGGGTCTTGCAGCGCAGCCGTGCCATGCCGAGCGTGGTTTTGATGTTGCGCAGATCCAGCTCCACGTTCCAACGGCGTAGGTAGAGCAGCTTCAAATTGTTCTTCGGTGTCGCTTTGGCGTCCAGGAAGGTGGTGACCATGATCTTTCCACCGGCGGCGAACTCGCGCACCTTTAGCATTGCCGGGGCTTGTGCGTACTGCTCTGGCGTCATCCAAGCCGGTCGTCTCGATGGTTTCTCCAAGACCACCAGATGATCACGTACGCCGAGCTTCTCCCCGGTCTTGAAATCGGTGCTGCGTTTGCGCGCACCGTACTGCTCGAACACCCCGTCGACGCCCCGTCGCACCAGTTGGCAGAGCAGAAAATAGGTCGGATAGAAGGCGTCGCCAAGCAGGATGTCGTCCGCCTCAAGCGCATCGAGCAGGCCGCGCAGCAAGGTCTGCTCGTCGCTGCCCTTGCCTGCGCACGGGCCGGTGGCGGCATCGAGCAGCGCGCCACTGCCCAGGCAGATCAGTGCCACCATCCGGCAGATCGGAAAGCCCAAGCCGGGTTTCTGGCTGCTCGGCTGCGGATAGACGGCTTGGTTTTCCGCCGTGTCCGCCATGGTCGCGGTCGCGGACCAAGCGCACCGGGCGATTCCAGAAATGCCACCGGCGCGGTGCGCTCGCGCCGATCAGGCCTCCCACCTGTCGCGCCAGCGCCGAGACCATCTTTGTTGGCAAGCGTGCGCGCGCCTGACAGTACGCGCTCGTGCTCGCAGCGCAGCGCGGCAGAGCGCCAATGATGCGCTTGATCACCGCCTCGTCGACCGCCTGCCGGCAGCTACCATCGGCCGAGAGCACCTGCGCCAGAAACAGCGACAATGTCTCCGTCGGCGGAAACAGGCGTTCGCGATGCGCCGGCAAAAGTGCCTCGACGCCGTCGAGTAGTTGCGAGCTGGTCAACAGGTTGAAGAAAGCGTAAGCGTCGGTCTCGTCCGCGCGGCGCTGAATCAGTTTTCGTTGCTCCAAGGCCGGACGATCGCTCGCATGCATGAAGGCTGGCTCCTCAGGTGGTCGGTGTGGTTTGGCGATTTCACCGTATCATCCTGGCCAGCCTTACCCACGCTTTTTCCATCGCTTGCGCTTATCTTAGTGCCATTCATATCAGGCGACCTATTCGAGGAAGAAGGCTATTACCCGGATGGTGTACACCTCGTTGCGGGAGAGAGTTGGTTCAAGCCTTTCTCGACACCAAGCTAGCGCTTCTTGCACCAGTCCCCGCTGGAGGGAAGACCTCGAAATCGCGATGCATTGGAACTCTGGAGTTATCTCATGCGCAATGGCTCACCCATGGACCCCGACCGCGCCATCACCGACTACACCGAAGACGAAACCCACAAGAACCCGATCCACATTCAGCAGCGGTCCTACGGCGGGCCTCTGGATGCGGAACAGCTAAAGCGGGTGGTGGCGAGGGCTCGGGATTTCTTCCACACCTTTGTCGGCACCACGTTGCGGCGGCGCTACCGGCGCGCGGTACCGATCTATCTGGTGGACGATTGGGTGGTAAAGGCGCTTGGGGTGTTCATGGAACGCGGTGGCCGCCGTGTGCCGGGCATCGGCCCGCGGGATGATCCGTTCGAGCCTCCATCAAGGCGCGATGCCCAAGTCCACTTTCACGCGGACATCGAAGGGTTGGAGTCCCTGCTGGAGTTGTTCGACGCCCTTGGGAAGCTGGAGTCCCTGGTGGGCGGGGCACAACTGCTGCGGACCGGCGCGATGCTCGATGATCTTGTGA
>JBATTL010000405.1:0-5070 GCA_049670525.1 Thiohalocapsa sp.
GTGGCAACGAGGTTTTCAACAGAGTCGGCTAGCCGATCTATCCGCCCTTTCCATAACGCGCGTTGCTCGGACATCCATGTCTCGGCGGCTGTCAGATGCATGGGGACGAGATGGCAGGTGCGCACGCACCCGGACCCTAACGAGAAGTCCGCCGAATCGTACGTCCGGGTCGTGCATCTTGCCGGGCGGCGTCTGGCAGGTTACGTGAGTTGGAGCATTTTACGGCGCAGGAGAAAGGAAAGACCCATCCACCTCCCAGCTCAATGCCAATAAGTTAAGCGCTAGAGGCAGCACTTGTAGTTGGGGTGGAAGCGTTTCCCTACGTGTCAACCTCAAGGCCGACAGTTACCTCCCGGATTCTTGTATAAGGAATCCCATGGCCAGCCGAGGAGACAGCACCCGTGAGCGAGTCCAACGAAGTCGTGACCGAGCCGGCGCTTGAGCGGCGCACCCGACGGCGGTTCTGCGCCGCGGACACGCAGCGCTTGTTGGCGCAGGCCGATGCACTGCCGCATGGTGAGCAAGGTGCCTGGCGGCGGCGCAACGGTTTGTATGCGCCGCAGTTGAACGACTGGCAGCCGCTATAACGAATATAAGAAGGCTCGCAGTTTGTCTAGATCGACACGCGATTTGCTGTTTAGCCTCTCGATCATGTTCAACTGCTTCACCGCCGGCCCATCGTGAAGATAAGCCGCCTCGATCGCATCGCAGGCTCTGCCGTCGTGTAGCAGGAAATCACAACCGGGAGTAAAATTCTTCTTCAGTGGGACGGCCGCATTTTTTGTGTTGTGGTTCGAGTCGGTCACGAATCGATTAAAGCGCAGTCCCTTCAGCGCCGGCGTCCTAAGGTATTGCACGTAATTCCGGAACCTCGGCTTGACTCTGCCATCTTCGCCTCTGATGCTCTCACCGCGATTTCTCACTATTTCCGGCGCCGGCGCTACTTGTGACAGGTAACCCATGTCGTGCATCAATAGATCCGTGCCAAGATAAGAAATGAACGGATACTCGACCACACCGTCTTCTCCGCGTATCTCCAGCCTCTGCAAATGCTCCCTTTCTTCCCAGGGTAGTACATTATCACCGTAGTCAAATGTAATCTTATCGATAACATGGCAGCTGTCACACTGTAGCTCTTTGAATATCCGTTCTCCTTCTTCGACTTCCGTGCTGGCGACTTGGTATTCCGACCGGTTGGGAATGCCGATCCAGCGTTGATAGGTCGCCATGTCTCGGATTTCCCGCTCGGTGATGTCGGAGTTCGGCCGCAAATCCCCACAACGCTCATTGGCGGGACCGCACAGGGTCTGATCGTAACGCACGAGTTGCGCGTTATCGGACGGATTCGGGTGTATTTTGTTGTAGCTTTCGACTGACGTGATGTTCATCTCCACGTGCGCGGCATTGGCGACCTGGTCCTCCAGAGAGGCTCGGTCCCCGATCCAGCCCCAGCGACCGATGTAGCAATCGTCCGAGCGGTCCCCGTGCTGACCCGAAGCGCATGTTCGATAATTATAGTCTGCTTCGCCTTTTCCCCGCCGTGTACCAGGAGCGAGGCTGAGGCAGCCGCGTACGCTGCCGATAGCCGATTGCCGGCGGCGTGCTTCTAGGATATCCGCATCGGGAATCATTTCGATCAACGGCGTATTTCCGAGCCGACGCCCAATCAGATGCAGGAAACCGATCTTTCCATCATCAATCGCCTGCTTGATGGCATCGCCAGAAACTTCATTACAGTTTTCAGGCCAAATCTCGTTCGAGACACCGTTCGGCTTAGGCCGAAGAAAGTCATCCTTATCCTTACACACAAGACTTTCTGTTATTTGGCTCGTATCAGTGATCCTTACTCTTTTCGGTAGATATTCGCGTGGCCTGCCGTCCACCACCAGGTCGAAACCGTCACCGTCAGAGATTTCCGAATACTCCATGTCGTAAACCAACTTATTGTCGTTCTGATCGAGCGGCAGGCTGTTTCCGAAAAAATTCATGATCTTATTGTTATAGAGCTGGGACTCGCGATCTTCCGTGATCAATAGACCCGCTAATAGACCCGCTGGACCACCGGGAGCAGCGTACTGGTCCGGTCCGGTGTGATCGTCATCATCGCATTCTGTCCCGTTTGTCACAGGCGGTTCGTCGAGGTCGAAAAGCACCATTTTCATGGAAGGCACCGCTTGACTCGGATAAGCAATATTCGTGTACGTATAGTCTTTGGTCCTGACTTGGTAGTCCGCCTTCATGCCATGATTAACATGGATACTGGGTAATTCCCCATTCGGCATCAAGGGAATGCCGCTGCCATTTCGTACATGGCAGGAATCGCACGTATTTCCATGGAAGGGTGCTGACCCAGGCTCTTCGGTTTGAAATCCGGCGGGAAAATCGACATGTCCAAGAATATTCTCGAATTTGGTGTCCTTGTTGAGCCCGATTTGCCACGATTCGTACAGCTTGTTGGACCGGTGTTCGTTGTGCCACAGAGTTCTGCCCCGAATGCCCCGAATAAAGTGATCTGGGTCCTGATTCATATGGTTGCTCATGAAAAAGGCGTGCCAGAAATCATCCTGGTAGTTCTTTAACGGGTCTTGCCCTCTCCAGGCCAGTGTTCGGTCAGCCGGATTTACCATTGGCAAATATTGAATATAGATGCTTCCGCCGTAAACTTTATCGTGAACCGACAAGCCATCGCCGAGGGTATTAAACGAAACGGCGACCTGCTGCTCCGGAACGCCCGCGTAAAGAAACATTGTTCGTCCGTATTGGTTGGCAGCCAGACCGGGAAGTGCCTTGTTGATCTCCAAAATCGCCTCGTCCGAGACGGATTGGTTCTTCTGTGCAAAAGGATCGTAGAGATACTTCCAGAGGTTATGAAAACCACTGGTATGGATCTCAAAGTTGACGGCGCAGTCGCTTAAGCGACTAATGGAAGGAAGATCTCCTTGTCTCGCAAGCCGATAATCCTCCTTCTCGCATTCCTTGGCCAATACATAATGCGGACTCTTGTACCTATATTTCGTGTTAAACGGAACGCTGTCGTTGATCACATTCGTTTCCGAGTTTTCCAGTTCGTAAAAGCCGATGAATGGATTATATTTCTCATCCCCAGTGCTCAAATTATCTCGCTCATGCACGGGGGGCAGCGGCGCGTTCCAAGGAAAACGCCCGACGTCGTCAAATTCTGTCAATGCCTCACTAAACCAAGCATCCAGGTTCCGCGTGTCACTTCTGATCTGATCCTCGCAGACGGAGAGGTCTAGTGGAGTTCCTGAACCGGGGGGATTTCGGCATGCTACAACTTTGGGTTGGGTTGCAAGCTCGTCCCAATCGACTTTTCCGAGATACATGTCGCAAGCCGTTTCGCCATGTCTGCAAAATACTTCGAAAGTTGGTCGAGTGCCCAGCGGCCAAAAAAGTGCTGGTCTGAAGCGCAGCCAATCGTTAACGTTGCCGGCGGGTGCGATGTGGCCGGTAGTCCAGTAGTCGTCGTAACAAACCGATGTAATAATGCTGTCCGTTTTTTTCGCGCAGTAATGGCCTGTGTACCAGTTCCGCCAGGGTGCGAAAATCGTCGCCTCGGTAACCGCAAATCCGAGGCTTGGGACAACGACGTGCTTACCGCCGATGTTCTTGTCGATTCGATTGTTCTCGATCACATCCGCTTCGTAGCCGTCATCATTGTCGGTCTGTGTGTGGAAACGCTGAATCTGTAGCTTCAACTCCACGCATGGACGATCGCCTTGGCATTGATCCGGGGTAGGCCCTTCGCCGGCTTTGTAGATCGTATCGGTTCGATAGACCCCCATCACGTCGACGATACCGTAGTCCAGCATAGCGCGCGCCGCTTGTAGTCTGCGGGTCTTGTCTTTGCATTCCTCCTGGCTACTGATTCCGTATTTGCTTCGATACTCCTGCGGCAAGGCCTCGCAGGGCAGCACGAAGGGGACATTAATCAGATTACTGTCTTTGGTACTGAGCTTCTGATTCCACGGGAGGTCCGAATACCACTCCTCGAGGAGCCGTTCGCCAGTTGCGGGCGGAGGTCCGTCAGCAACAGCGACCGCGTCAACTGCCAGAAAACAAGCTAGCAAAGATGATGTCAAAAAGCGTTTCATGCCGATTTGCCCAGGTTCTTCATCGCGGAGTGAAATTTTCTGAAGCTGGTGAAGAGCTATGTTGGCTGCAGCACTCCCTGTCCATTCCATTTCGCCAACTCTACTGAGAACCCGCTTGTGTTTCAATGTGCTGCGGATTGTTTACGCGCATCCCGGGTGGGTTTTTCTGACTCGTTCAGTGTTTTTTTCGATGCATCTTTTTGTGCTTTTTTCGGCCTCCGAGAGACGCTTTGTATGACAGTGACGATTCGGGAAGATTTCGACCGGGGTGTCGCCGTGCTCGTGATCCATGTTGGGACGTCCAAGTCGCCATAATGGCTCCGCTCGGCGACAGCCATTGTGCCCTGGCTCGGCCTTCAGGCACGGCAGCACCCACCAATAATGTGGGATGGCGCTTGGATGCGCTCTACATAGTGCCCCGCAGCTTCGGGACGCCGACCCTTCGCCACTGGGGCAATACGCGCGTACCGGCTAACCGGGACTACGCGCCCTCGCTTCGCTCTCCATGGCGCGCCGCGAAGAACGAAGCAGTGGAATCAGTCCTGCTAACTAGGGAAGCGCTGATTTATCGGCCATATTCTGTTCCCGTGTGCGGTTCATTCGGAGTTTCGATGGCGTTCGGATCATTTCGGATATCCAAGCAATGCCGCCGACATGTTGCACCGCTGTTTGCGGGCAACTCCAAGGCTAGAATCGGCTTCGAGCGCATCGGTCTGCATCAGATTGCGACTGCCCCTTGTTTTCCCGATCCTTACGCATCGCCAGAACGACGCTAAACACGGTATCGACGGAGCTGGAGCCAGGGCGACTTTATTGTGGGTAGCTGGATTTGCCATACTCCTCCTGCTATGGTATCGGTTATCAACTATTCAATGAAGACCGTGTGACGAGTCTTGTCAACACAAGCGGGCTAGGAGTCATCATGCTGAAAAAGACGCTTATCTCTACGGGTTTGTCT
>JBATTL010000406.1:0-5608 GCA_049670525.1 Thiohalocapsa sp.
TTTTCCCGCGACCGCACGCTGACCGAGACCATCAAGCGCTTGGTGCAGGAATCGGTTGCCGGATGGACTTCGCGGGAGTTGCAGGATCTCCTTCATGTGCGTGTGCAGGTGTTGTTGCTTGATGCCGTGCGCAGCGCCACGGTCGTGCGCGAGAAGCTTGGCGGGTTCTATGTGTACGTTCATGCCGAGCGCGCCGTGCGCGAGTTGCAGTTGCAGCGGCGTCGCGCGCAGGTCCCCGCCGGGCAGAGCGCACCGTTGGCGGCGGGTGTCGAGTCGGCAAAAAAGGGGGCGGCTCGACATGCTGACTTGGCTGCGTGTGCATGTCCGACAAGCGGGCTGGTCGGCAGGTCTTGCCGCGGCAACGCTCTGGCTATGACCTGATTGTCCATGTGGGAGTTGCCCGCTACCTGGAGTACAAGCAACGCGGGGAGATCCAAACCGAGTTGTACCGTCAATGGGGTATTGAGTTGTCCACCCGCAGCCTCTCTTATCTCTGCGATCGGTTTCTCACCCACCTCGAGGCGCTGCACTTGGCGCGGGTGGCGCAACTGCGCGCGGCCCTCGGGGACGGTTACCCGTTACACATCGACGCCACCTGCGAGCATGGCAAGGGCGGGCTTTTCGTCTGCATGGACGGGTGGCGGGGCTGGGTGTTGGTCGCCGGGCGTATCCCCTCGGAGCATGAGGATCATCGGCGTGCGCTGGTCGAGACGACGACGCGTTTGTTCGGCGAGCCCATCGCGCTCGTGCGCGACATGGGCAGCGGCGGGGCCAAGGCGGTTGCAGCGTTGCGCAAGCAGGGTATCCCCGACCTGATCTGTCACAAAGGCGTCGTGCGCGAGGACCTGCGGGCTCTGGCACTGTGGATCCTCGAAGGCGATGGCACCAAGGATCTACTCTATCCGTTCGCTCTGGTGCATTTGGCGTTCTTCCAGCGCTGCCGAGAGGCACTGCAGCGTGCTTCCTGCTGGGTGCAAGGGCCTCGGACGCCGCCCGAACGGCGCGCCATCGACCAGCTCGCCACCCTCATTCGCCGATTCGACAAGGACAGCCGCTTCACCACCGCAGTCACCCGCCTGGAGGAAGGCTGGCTGGCTTTCTGCGAATGGCGCGACGTGCAGCTGCAATTGTCCAACGCCGAATTGCCGCGCGCCGATGTGCGTGCGCACCAGAACGAATGCGCGCCCCTGGAGGCGCGCCGGATGCGCGAGATCGAGGCGGCGTTGCGCGGATACCGGGCCGAACTCGCCGAGCGGATCGCGTCCTCGCAGAGCGCAGGCTCGCCCTCGGCATTGCCTGCCGTCGTCATCGTGAAATATCTCGATCGTTACGGCGAGCGCTTGTTCGGCCATCCGACCAAGCGCGACGAGGAAGGAAGGATCGTGGCGATTGTGGAGCGCACCAACAACGTGCCCGAGCACTTCTTCGGCAGCGAGAAACAGCACCTGCGCCGCCGCTTGGGTCGCGCTAATCTCGGGCACGATTTGGAGGACCAACCGGCCCAAGCCGCTCTCGCCGCCAACCTGCACCACCCCGATTACCTTCGTGTGCTCTGCGCCTCCCTGGACCATCTTCCCATGGCGTTCGCCGAGCTCAATGAGCGGGCGCTGGCCAAGACTACTCCCCTGTCCAGAAGCAATCGAGACTCCAAGCTGCAGCATCGTATCCGGACACGACTCAAAGGCGAAAAAACGGCCGATTCGGGGACGGACGGTTAGGAATCCAACCGTTGTTTGACGCGGTAGTAAGTTAGCACCATTCGAACCTGGCCCGTGTTCCCCGTTTTCCCGTTTTACGATCTTCCACCGGCTCTGTACACGCAGGGTCGATTGGCTCAGCTATCCTATCTCCGGAGTCCGTATCTTATCCAAACCTAGGGACAGCTTTCATCGACTGGCGGCGTACTAGTCTCAGCGATCCAGTTACCGCCGCCGCTATTTTCTTGCCAACACAGGTTGCCGGTGGTGGTGTTGCGAAAAACACGCCAGCGATAGGGACCAGCGGTAGTGGTAAAACCGCTCGGGCCAGGGCCATATCTGTAGCGCACGAGTAGTTTGTTTTGGGTGACATTCCATTTTCCCACAAAACGGGTCGGATCCACTGGGTCACCAGGACCAAGGCCTAGTTTGTACAGGTCGCCGCTTGTAGCGCCACCACCACAGTGAATCTCTTTCCAGTTCTCTCCATCCAATGCTGTTGCGTCGATTTTCTTGCCGGAAAGCCTGGTCGTAATGTGTCGATTGGGATTGGCAGCATCGTCTCTTAAGCGCTCGTCACACCCTCTATTCCGAAGGGTTTCTGCAAGGGCTATATTACTTGCCAGCATTAAGACAATCGCCACGCTGAGTGTCGTATTCAATTTCATTAGTGTCTCCTATTCGACGAATGCTGTATCAACAGTAAAGGGCATACGCTGCCCGCTTGAGAGGTCGAGCACTAAGGTTTAATGCAGTATTAGTAACTCAGCCCCCCGGAGGGACGCGATGATTCTTACCAAAAAAGTCAAGCGAATCAATGTACCATGATCTCTACCCAAGCCGAGGGTGCTGGTTATTGCGTCAATGTTGCGCCACGAAGCCTCAGGGAAATAGGGGATTCACGACTAAATCAAGCGCATCCGATCGCGGACCTTGTTGACATACGCCCGCACTGATCGAGTCGCGAGTCATCCTAGGAAATCGCCCAGGTTCGAGCGAGGCCACGATCGGGGTGTGCTTTGAGCCGCTCATGCCCGGAAGGCCGGGTAAGGCGCCAGTCGATGCGCCCGCGACCGATGTTGGACACCGCGCCCGGCATCCCGCTTCTTACGCCCCCTCACTCCATCATTCCTCTCCGAGGAACGAGGACGATTCCATCGCGCGACAACTCCATATAGCAGCTCTCTTCACCACAGAACTCGGCGATGGTCGACCAACAGGCTTCGACGAGGTCGATAACCTTGGCATTAGAAAGGTTGCCGAGCGTCAGGCCCACAACGCGAGCAGGAGTTCCGTTCACGCAATGGGTATCACGGAAATCGCCGTCTTTGGTAATGAGCAGCATGTCGTTCGCATCGACCAAGGCTGAGATGGCGGAATCCGTCGTCTCCGAACCCTCCAGGACACGGTTTACATGGTTCGCATCGACGCCGATCTCGCGCAATCGTTTGGTTCGTCGATACGGGATATGGACATCGCACAGAACGCGCATTAAGCGACTTGGCGCACGGCCTCGCCGGAGATGATGACTCGCGCGTCTTGCAGGCGGGCGTCGATGTCCTCGCGCTCGAGCTCCGAGTGGTCGGCAAGGATCTCATCGATTCCCATTCCAGACGCGACCATATCCAGAAGCACCTCCACCGGCCGGCGCATATGGCGGACGCAGGGTTTGCCATGGCAGCTGTCCGGGTCGATCCTGATACGGCTGAGATCAGGCATGGGACCCCTCGCTAGCGTTGATATTCAAGCAGAATATACCCGCTGACCGATGTGGGCAAACCCGTAATTCTGAGTGGGTTGGAGTTGCCGAGGCCGGTGTCGCCAAGCGAAGCTTCGAATCGGAACGAGGTTCAGGTCTCTCCTTTTGATCGACCACGTGGCCCCCAGTGCTTGTCGTCGAGCGTTCGGAGAATGACGCGCGCAGCGTGAAACGCTTCAGCATCCACAAGTGGAGCTCGTCGGAGAATGCAGCGATCTCGATACCCTGTTGCACATCCCAAAGGATGATGCTCTGATCCAAGCGATACACGGACAGGCCCGTCGCAGCTTAACCGACAGTTTGATTCCATACTGAAGGATTGACCGCTATCGGACTGACGAGTCCCGCACGCCATCGACGACCGCAGGTGCCGTATCGTCAGCCTTCCAGCTCAGGGTGGATGAGAGCATGAGCACGCGCAATCTCCAGTATCTGTTTCGTCCCAAGTCGGTCGCGGTCGTCGGCGCGTCGGACAGGCCCGACACGGTCGGCCAAATTGTCACGCGAAACCTGATCGAGGGCGGATTCAAGGGGCCAGTTATGCCGGTGAATCCGAAGCACAGTGCCGTTGCCGGTGTGCCTGCCTTTTCGTCGATCGCAGCATTGCCGGAGCCGCCGGATCTGGCGGTGATTTGTACGCCTGCGGCGACCATTCCAGGGATCATCGGCGAACTGGGCGCGCGCTCAACAAAAGCGGCGATCGTCATCGCAAGCGGCCTCGATCGCGCCAAAGACGAGCGTGGCGTCACCTTTCAGCAGGCAATGCTCGATGCCGCCAAACCCCATCTCCTGCGCGTGTTGGGTCCAGACAGCATCGGCCTGATGAACGCCCGGCTCCGGCTCAACGCCAGTTTCGCCCACACCATGCCGATGCAGGGAAAGCTTGCGTTTATCTCCCAATCCGGTGCGCTCGCGACCGCCGTGCTCGACCACGCAAAATCTGTCGGTATTGGCTTGGCCCACTGCGTCTCCGTCGGCAACGGTGCTGACGTCGATTTCGCCGATGTGCTCGATTATCTCGGCAGCGATCGCGACACGCGCGCCGTCCTTCTCTACATCGAATCCGTCACCGACGCGCGAAAGTTCATGTCGGCGGCGCGGGCGGCGTCTCGCAACAAGCTGGTGCTGGCGATCAAAGGCGGCCGTGCTCAGGCTGGCGCGCGCGCAGCCGCGTTGCATTCCGGCGGTTGTGCTGGCTCCGATGCTGTCATCGACGCAGCCATTCGCCGCGCCGGCATGTTACGCGTGGACAGCATCTTGGAGCTATTCGATGCCGTTGAAACCTTAGGACGCATGCGGCCGCTTAAGGGCGAGCGACTCGGTATCCTCACCAATGGCGGCGGTCCCGGCGTTATGGCCGTGGACGCCTTAGAAACACAACAAGGTACCTTGTCGCAGCTATCGGATGAGACGCGGGCCAGATTAAACAGGATACTGCCTCCCTATTGGTCGGGTGCCAATCCTGTCGACATCCTTGGCGACGCGCCGGCCAAGCGTCACGCTGATGCCATCGGCACCCTCCTCGACGACGAGAACACCGACGCCGTGTTGCTCCTCCACGCTCCGCACGCCGTGGTCAGTAGTAGCGAAGTCGCGGAGGAGGCGGCCAAGGTTGTGGGCGCAACCAAGAAGAACGTGCTGGCCTGCTTGCTCGGACTCGACAGCGTCGAGCCTGCCAGGCGGCTTTTCTCCGATGCGGGCATTCCGACATATGAAACCCCTGAGCATGCGGTGAACGCATTCCTGCAGATGGTCGAGTATCGGCGCAATCAACAGATGCTGATGGAGACGCCCGATGCGGTGCCCGAGCAGGCGAACTTGGCGTCCGAGACGGTACGTGGCATTGTCGTTCGCGCTCTAGCCGAGAAACGGGAGCGGCTATCGCATGCCGAGGCCAACGAAATCCTGGCCGCCTACGAGATCCCCGTGGTTCCTACGCGCGTCGTGCGCTCTCCCTATGAGGCCGCCGAGGCGGCTGAAGAGCTCGGCTTTCCGGTCGCGCTGAAGTTACATTCCGACGACATCCATCCCAAGCCTGACATCGGGGGCGTCGTGCTGGATATCGAGACCGCGGGAGAGGTCCGGGCGGCGGCGATTGCGATGACACAGCGCCTGGAGGCGTTGCTTCCGGAAGCCAATGCGGACGGGTTTG
>JBATTL010000407.1:0-3426 GCA_049670525.1 Thiohalocapsa sp.
ATGTTGAACTGGTCGTCAAAGGTGAAGGTGCCCTGGAGTCCAGGCAGATAGCACAACACCGTGACCAGCAGGATCAGGCCGAAGGTGGCCAGGATTGCGAACGAGGGCGATCGTGCGCTGGCATGGGGCAGGGTCGCCGGGTTCATTGCGCCTGTCGGTTCGGATCGCGTTGGCATAGGCGTCGATCCGCAATGGCTGCCGGATTGCTTGCCTCGGGCCAGTAATCGAGCGACGCTTGGACGGCCGCGCGAAAGGCCTCTTCGCGCCCCTGCTGTTGTGCGATCTGTGCCAGAAGATTGTAGAACCGGGCCTGTTGGCGCTTGCTGAGCTCGGGGTCTGTCGCCTGTTGGGCAAACTGGCTGATTAGTCGGTCGATTTCCGCGGCGTTGGCATCGGCATCGGTCGCGAAGAGCAACTCCGCGCGCGTCAAGGCGGCCTCGGGCAGCCTCAGGATACGCTTACGCACGGCTTCCAACTCGGCGTCGTCAATTGACCATTGCCCGTGCAGCGCGGCCCGGGTTTGGAAGTCGGTGAAGCCCACAAGCAACGCACGGCGCAGCATCTCGTTCCACCCGTCCTGAAATCGCTCGATCTGGGCCAGCCAGATCAGGAATTGGCGTTCTTGGGTCGTCATCTCGAAGCGTACATCGTGAGTACCGGACACACTGTCTAGGTCGACCCGAAACAGGAGCCAACTGCGTGTGCCCGCGCGGGCATCCCGGTTGTGCAATCGGTACAGTGGTTGGTCTGACGACGCGATGTAGGCATCGAGGAAGCGCTTTCGCCCGCGTGTGCGTACTGGATCGAACAACCTGCGTTCGAGCACTCGACCATCTTCGGTGACCAGGCTTACGTCTGGGCGCAGCCCTTCGATGCGATGCAGATAAGCTGTTGAAGGTACGGTGATGTCGCCCTTGATCAACAGCCGTGCGTTGGGTTCAAGCCCCGCGAGGAGGGTCGTCGCATAGGTGTGGGCGAGCCGATCGTCGTGGCGATCGTTCCGTTCCCAGTGAACGGCGAGCGTGAGCCCGATCAGCAGAGCGACTAATGCGGCACCCGCCGGTTTACGCCAGCGCGACGGTAAGTGCTCGGCCAACAGGTCCAGCGCCAGCTTGGTCCCAAGTCCTGCCCAGAGTGCGAACACGCCCCAGGCGACCAACGGGTAGACGCGAAACGCCTCACGTTGCAGAGGCTGGTAATCGAAGCCCAGCAGCAGTGTCAGCAGCAACGTCGATCCCAAGAAGGCCGCGGACAGTGCAGCGGATGTCAGCACACCCCAGTGCCGCCACTGCGCTAAGGCGCCGATCAGCGCCAATGCCCCACCGGGCAGAAGCAGTTGAGCGCCGGCCTGGCGCACCAGATACGACAGGTACAACAGCCGATCGTCCGCGCCGGAACTGGCCGTGTCGTCCACACCGACATAACCGGATCGCAGGACATAGCCGACAAACTCGGCCCAACTGTCGATCGGTCCCTGGAAGCTGATTTCGGGTTGCTGCTGCGAGCGCCAAACCATCCAGGCATAGGGGAGTAATCCGAGTGCGAAGACGGCGACCAGCCGCGGCAAGTGTCGCAGGATTTGCCGGTAGTCTGGCAGCCACAACAACAACAGCGCGAGGCCAGAGAGCACCAGCAGCGGCCAATGATTGGAAAACCCCAAGCCCAACAGCAGCGCCGTCAGCAGCATGCGCCGATCGGTCGCGCGGAAGTTTGGCGGTTGCCCCTGATGTTGCAGGATCGCCAGGTACAGCAGCGCGAAGAACAGCAGCCCGTGCAGTGGGTAGACGTCGGCGATCAATGCTTGCGACCAGAAGGTCTCGGACAGGCCGAGACCAAACGCGGCCAGATACGCGGGCATGCGCCCAGGTGTCAGGCGCCGCGAGATCAGATAGACAAGCACACAGGTCGACGCCGCGAACAGACCGTTCAAGGCATGCACGCGCCACGCGGCCGAGCCGACTGGGACCAGGGTTGCCAGCTTGCCCAGCAGCACGAACAGCGGATACCCGGGGGGATGCTCGATGCCCAAGAACCAGCTCGACAGGATGAACAGGCCATCGTCCTCGAGCACGACCGTGCGCGGTGCCGTGAACCAGTACAGCAGCAGTAATGGGAAGAATACGGCGAATAGGTGCGGCGACTCTGATTGCGCCGAGGGCTCGCGCTGTCGCGATGTCTCCGACAACTCAGTCACCGATCAGCCGGCAAAGGATCATCTTGGTTCGTCATCAGGAGCATCTTCGCTGTCGATACGGAGAAGCTTGTCGAGATCGAATCCGCCCATACCGGCGTAGGCGCGGTCGAGCGTCTGCCGGCGGCTCTCCTTCGCCGCGGCGTGTTGTAGCAGATCCAGGGTCTCGATCATCTTGTCGCGACAGGTTGCGAAACGCAGGATGTTCTCGACGAAGAACTGGACCGTGTAGGGCGTGGCCCGCGCGCATCGGTCCAGGCCCTTGTCGACAGCGACGCCAGTCGCCGCCCAGTCGTCCTGATCGATGAGCAGCCGAACTTGGATCTCGCTGGCGATACAGTGATGCGAGCGGCGTGTCTGCTGATTGCCAATGGCCGTCTTGGCCAGCTGCATTAACTGTTCTTGGTCTAGCGCCGGGCAGCGGCCGCGTAGCGTTTGGTTTGCCAAGAGACTCAGCGCGTTGATGCTGAACGGAGTGAGTCTCCCGGTCGCGACTTTTTCCAGGGCCGCACTGTAGCGTTGGGGTGGCAGTGTTTCGGCATTACACGAGAACAAGATGGCGACCAATTCCGGTCCGGACTCCGCGGTATCGAGTGCGATCAACCGTTGCAGATAGGCAGCCGCCGTCTGACGATTTCCGCGGTTGTTCTCGAATTCGACCAGGCCCCAGAGGACGCGAGGGGAGGTTGGGTCGCGTTGCAGTTCGACCGCCAACAACCGCCCCATATCACTCCAATCCTTCGCCCGGACCGCCGTATTGAAGCTCAGGATCACCAGCACGGCGGCTAGCAAGTAGGGGCCAATACGCTGAGCATCCAATCGGCTCAATACCCAGGCTGATGCACCGACCAGCCCGATGCAGAGTCCGAGGATGGCGAGATAGTTGCGGTGTTCGAACACCAACTCCAGCGGGATCAGGGTCGACTCCAACAGATGGCAGGTAAGGAACCAGAGGATGCCAAAGCCGATCCAGGGCGCACGATCTCGAAGAGCGATGGCTCCGACGACCGCGGCCATGTAGCCGGCAATCAGCACCAGCGTCGTCCCGTCCACCGCATGGGTGATCGGGAAGTTGTCGTGGAACAACGACATGGTGCCCGGAATCGGGATGAAGAACAGTTTCAGGTAAAACGCGAGCACATGCGCTTGGGTCATCAGGCGCTCGGCGCAGCTGAAGCCTCGGCTCGGATGCCAGCCCCACCATCCCTGTAGTTGAGGGATCAGAGCCAGAACAC
>JBATTL010000408.1:0-5687 GCA_049670525.1 Thiohalocapsa sp.
GTCCATTGCTCAGGCCCTCGCCGTTGCACCGCCGACCGGCGCCGCGGCGCGAGAGCGGGCGGCGCGATAGCGTGGGTCGCTGACGGCAAGGGTGCCGCCAAGGGCCATCAGTATCGCGCCAAGCCAGATCCAGCGGACATAGGGTTTGTAGTACAGACGCAGCGCCCAGTCACCGTCTCCCACAGGCTCGCCGAGGGAGATATAGATGTCGCGGAATAAGCCGGCATCAATGGCGGCCTCGGTCATTGGCATGCCGCCGCCCAGATAGGACCGCTTCTCCGGATAGAGTTCGGTGATCTGCTTGTCGCCATCATAGACCTTGAAGTGGCCTCGGTCGGCCATGTAATTCGGTCCAGGGGCCTTTTCGGCACCAAGGAATTCGAACCGGTAGCCGGCCAGTTCGTGGCTGTCCCCTGGTGACATACGTACGTCTTCCTCACCCTGGAAATTGGACACCATGGTCACGCCGACGATGAACAGGGCGACGCCCATGTGGGCGGTCACCATGCCGTAGAAGCTACGTCCGTTGCCGCGCAGGTCAGCAATCCAGCCGTCGAAGCCGCGTTTGTTCTTGAGCCGGTCACGGACGATGGTGACATGCGAGAACAGTAGCCAGGCACTCAGTGCGATGCCGATGGGTACCCAGAAATGGCCACCGCTGAACATGGGCAGCGCCGAAATCGCGAGCACGACGACGCTGAGCGCGAAGGCGATCCACAGCGTCTTGATCAGTCGGACAGGCTCGTCGTGCTTCCAGCGAGCCGCGGGGCCGATGCCGAGCAGGATTGCCAGGAAAGGCGCCAATGCCAAAAACATTTTATTGAACCAGGGGAATCCGACTGAGATCTTGCCCCAGTCGAAGGCCTCGTAGAGCAGCGGCGCCAGGGTGCCGAATAACACCAGGACGGTGAAGGCGACGAACAGCAGATTGTTGCCGAGCAACGCGCTCTCACGCGAGATCAGATCGAAGCGTCCGCCTTCGGATACCTCCGGCGCACGCCAGGCATAGAGTGCCAGGGAGCCGCCGACGACGATGCACAGAAAGATCAGGATGAAGAGTCCGCGCTCCGGATCAGTAGCAAAGGCATGGACCGAGGTCAACACACCTGAGCGCACCAGGAAGGTGCCGAGCAGGCTGAGGGAGAACGCGAAGATGGCGAGCAGTACTGTCCAACTCTTGAAGGCCCCGCGCTTTTCGGTGACCGCCAGCGAGTGAATCAACGCGGTGCCGACGAGCCAGGGCATCAGCGATGCATTCTCGACCGGGTCCCAGAACCACCAGCCGCCCCAGCCGAGCTCGTAGTACGCCCACCAGGAGCCGAGTGCGATTCCGATGGTCAGAAACACCCAGGCGACCGTGGTCCAGGGGCGTGACCAGCGTGCCCAGGCGGCGTCGAGCCGCCCGCCGATGAGCGCGGCGATGGCGAAGGCGAAGGCCACCGAGAAACCGACGTAGCCCATGTAGAGCATGGGCGGGTGGATGGCGAGACCGAAGTCTTGCAGCAGTGGGTTCAGGTCGCGACCTTCCGACGGTGCCGGGAAATGGCGCTCGAACGGATTGGAGGTGAACAGCATGAAGAGCAGGAAGCCGATCGCGATCATTCCCTGCACCGAGATCACCCGCGCCACCACTGCCAGCGGTAGGTTCTTGCTGAAGGCGGCGACCGCCGCACCCCAGGCGGCCATGAACAACACCCAAAGCAAGAGCGACCCTTCATGGCCGCCCCAAACCGCTGAAACCTTGTAGATATCAGGCAGTAGCGTATTCGAGTGCTGGGCCACATACAGCACTGAGAAGTCACTGCTCAGAAACGCCTGCACCAGACAGGCGAAGGCGATGATCAAAAACGTGAATTGTCCATAGGCCAGTGGACGCGCCATGGTCATCCAGGGGCGATTCCCGGTTCCGGTACTGGCCCCGTTGCCGGCGAGCGAGCCGGCCATCGGGAAGGACGCCTGTACGACGGCGATGACGAGCGCGAGGATCAGCGCGACATGTCCGAGTTCCGGGATCATTGGGCAACGCCTCCGGATTTCATCTGTTGCGCGGCCGACTCGGCAACCCCCTCGACATGGGCGGTCTGCAGCGTGTCGGCGACCTCCGGCGGCATGTAGGACTCGTCATGTTTGGCCAGCACCTCGTCGGCGTAGAACATGCCGTCGTCGCCGATCCGGCCCTTGGTCACGACGCCCTGACCCTCGCCGAACAGGTCGGGCAGAATACCGGTGTAGCTGACCGGCACGACGGCGGCATTATCGGTGACATCGAAGCGCACCGTTAGGCCGTCGTCCTGACGCTGCAACGAGTCCTCGACCACCAATCCGCCGACGCGAAATACCGCGTCGGTCGGATGTTCGTTGGCCATCACCTGGGCTGGACTGAAAAAATAGGCAATGTTGCTCTGCAGTGCGCTGAGCGCCAAGGATGCGGCGATCCCGACGCCGACGATCGCGACGCCGACGAAAACCATGCGTTTTTGTCTTGCTTTCATGTCTGTTTACCTCGGGGCTCTGCCATTGGCGCGGTCTCGGGCTCGACGCTGGGATGTGCCCCTGTCGGCGATGTGCCGGCTGGACTGCGCAGTCGCACCAATCGACCAACGCGGGACAAAATGGTTCGGCGGTTTTGGCGTAACTGCGCCACTTCGGCCAGCATCAGCAGGAATGTGACACCGAAGGCGCCCCAGACGAAGAAGGCGTACCCGCCCTGTCTGAAGAAGTCGACCGCGGCTTCCATCATGTCTGCGCCTCCCGATCGATCACGCCGCGCACCCAGGTGCTGTCAGCCTCGCGGGTCAGGATGATGCCGCGCAGACGCGAAAACGCGGTGGCGAAGGAATACAGCCAAAAACCGAGCGTCATGGTCAACATGGCGGTCAGGATGTTGCTCTCGACCTTCGACAGCGATGAGCGCTGGTGCAGCGCGGCGCACTGGTTCGGGTCCGGGCAGTTGATCGACCAGAAGATGATGGGCAGCATCACGAGACCGACGATGGCCAGTAGGGCCGCGGCGCGGTCCGCCCGCCGCGCATCATCAATCGCAGAGTGCAGCGCAATATAGCCGATATAGAGAAAAAACAGGATCAGCTCCGATGTCAGCCGGGGATCCCAATCCCAATAGGTGCCCCAACTCGGCCGTCCCCAGAATGCGCCGGTCCAAAGCGCGATAAAGGTGAAGATTGCGCCCGTGGGCGCCACCGCGTTGGCCATCATGAAACTGAGGCGGGTGTTGAACACCAGACCGATCGCCGCCCAGACCGCGAGCACCAGGTACAGCCACATGGACATCCAGGCCGATGGCACATGGATGAAGATGATGCGGTAGTACTCCTTTTGCGGGTTGGTTCCGCCAAGCCGCTCCGGCGTCTCGAAAAAGCCCCAGTACAGCGAGAATAGGATCAGGATCAGCGCCGCGCCCGCGAGCCAGGGCACAAGCCGGCCCGCGATCGGGTAGAACGCTGTCGGAGAAGCGAATTTGAACCAGTTCATTGTCATTTCTTAGGTCAACGCGGCAGTTTACCACCGGCGGCTGTTGTTCTCTTGCCCGAACGATTTGTCAAAGGCTCGCCGCTGAGTCCGGATTGCTCGAAAAAATCGATCCTTCTCTGGTGTTGTGCTCATTCTGTCGAGATGCGCAGCGCCGCCGCCGACGCCAATGGCGCAAAGAGCAACGCGATCAGCAAAAAGGCACCCAGCAGGTAGAAGTACGGCTGGATATCGGCGACGTCGATCATGCTGACCCTGACTGCTCCGGAACCGTACACCAGCACAGGGATGTACAGTGGCAGGATCAGTAGCGACAGCAGGATGCCGCCGCCACGCAGTCCCAGGGTCAGTGCCGCACCGATAGCGCCCAGCAGACTAAGAATCGGGGTGCCGACCGCGAGCGACGCCATCATCACCCAGACGGCGGTCTCGGTCAGATGGTATTGCATCGCCACCAGTGGCGCGATGATCACCAGCGGGAGACCGGTCAGCAGCCAGTGTGCGACCACCTTTGCCAGCACCAGCAGCGACAAGGGTTGGCCCGTTAGCAGCATTTGTTCCAGCGTGCCGTCGTCGAAGTCCGCCGCGAACAGCCGCTCCAGCGCCAGCATCGAGGCCAGCAGTGCCGCCACCCAGACCACGCCGGGACCGAGCTCACGCAGCATGTCCCGTTCGCTGCCGACACCAAGCGGGAATAGGCTGACGACGATGATGAAAAAGAACAGCGTGGTTAGCACGTCCGTGCGCCGGCGCATGGCCAAGGTGATGTCGCGGCCGAGGATGCAAGCGAAGACCCTCAGCACGCCGGACCCTGGGCCGACTTAGCGGCGCGGCGGTTAATGCGTGAAGCGGATATGGATGAACCCTCCCTCGCGTGGCGCAGGGCTTGTCGGCGACGACAGGGGGCGAAGGTGACGAGCGGAAAAGCGAACATGGCAATCAGCGCTGGCTCATACGACCGTCGCGGCATCAGCGCCCAGCGTCAGACGCTGTATTTCGCCGCGCGTCAGTGCGACTTCCTGGTGCGTGGTCAGCACGACCGCGCCGCCGGCGGCCACCTGCTCCGCGATGAGTCCCTGCAAGAGCTCAACGGCATCCATGTCCAGAGCCGTGAAGGGTTCGTCCAGGATCCAAAGCGGCGCCTTGCTCAGGATCAGCCGGGCCAGGGCCACGCGCTTTTTCTGCCCCTGGGACAGCATGCGTGTCGGCAGATCTTCGAATCCGCCCAGACCGATCCGGTCCAACGCGTTCAGGATCTCATTGTCCTTGACCGGGTCCTGATCCAGGGTCGCCGCGATGCGCAGGTTCTCGAGACCCGTCAGATCCGCTTTGATGCCGTTGAGATGGCCGAAATAGAGCAATTCCCGGTTGAATTCTTCGGCGAGTTCGTCGATATCCTCTCCGCGCCACCGAATCTGGCCCGCATCCGGCCGCAAGAGGCCGCACAACGCACGTAGCAATGTTGTCTTGCCGCTGCCGTTGCGCCCGCGCACGTGCAGCAGGGTCTGTTTCGCTACCGCGAAGCTGAGGTCCGCGAACAGGCGGCGGTCACCGCGTCGGCAGGCCAGGGCTGCAACCTCTAGCATGGAAGTCAAGAACTACCGGGTCTGGGATTCGGGGATTGGGGCTGCCGGAACGCTGTCATCGCGCATTAGGCGTTGCCTGCGCGCCGGCGAACCATACAGCGTCATCGTTGCTACGACAACTCGATGCTGAAACGCGTCATGCAGAGACCGCCGCCGGCGTGATCCGTGCAATCCATCGCGCGAAGGCTGCAGACCAACCCCGTTTGTCGCTAGAATCTTCGCGCCCAAGCTTCTCGTCCCCATTCCGCCTTTGTCCCGCCCAATGGCCGGAGTCGCGCATTGCAGCCCTTTTATTTTCTCGTCTTCGTCGCAGGATTGTTGATCGCGCATTTGCTGTTGCAGGCATTACGTGCTGCTGGCCGGGGCGTCGGCGGCTACCCTTTCGAGCGGCGGGTCCCTTTCCTGTCTGCCGATGAGTGGCTTTGCCTGGCGACCCTCGAGCAGGCCGCTGGCAACGAGTGTCGTGTGCTGGCAAAGGTCAACCTGTCCCAAGTGCTGCAACCCGAGGACGATCTTCGTCGTCGCCAGCGCGTTAAAGCGGCGCTCCGGCTGCGCCGCAAGACCCTGGACTTCCTGGTCTGCTCCGCCGCCGACGGCTATCCCCTGTGCGCGGTG
>JBATTL010000409.1:0-4958 GCA_049670525.1 Thiohalocapsa sp.
GAAATTGATTGAGATGCCACTATACTGCTGCCATGCGTTTCCGGCAGTGCGCCGCTGATGACACGCCATGGCCAAGACTCTGAGCTTAACACCCAACCTGACTCGGCATCTCGACTGTCCCGACGCCAAGGTGTTCGGTAGCACGCTGCGCGACGCCCTGGATGACTATTTCCAATCCAATCCGCGCGTGCGCGGCTATGTGCTCGACGACCAGGGAGCGGTGCGTAAGCATGTCGCAGTCTTCATTAACCAGGAGCCGATTCGAGACCGAGGAAAGCTATCCGATAGCGTAGCTGACGGTGACGAGATCTTCGTCGTGCAAGCGCTCTCGGGCGGATAAGGCGATTGCCGGAAAATCTCGTACCAGACATTACGCAGGCTTAAGGTTCGCCTTCAAGGAGCACTGGCAGTCGTATAGCCCGGCTATGCGACCGCCGGTGCGACAATCAAGGCGGGCGTCAAGACAGGTCAGCTGGTATCAGATTTGACAGAAATCGCCTGAGATTTCGGACGCCAAGAGGATGCACAGATGAGTGATCGATTGTTGGTCGGGACCCGCAAGGGTTTGTTTCGCATGGTGCGGGACGGTGTCGGAGGCTGGGGCGCGCGTGACACCTGGTTTCTCGGCGATCCAGTGTCTTCTGTGCTCGCCGAGCGCGGCGGAAGCAGACTGCATGCGGCGCTGGCGCTCGGGCACTTCGGCGTCAAGATGCAGCGGTCGGAGGATGACGGTGTCAGTTGGAGCGAGGCGCCGGCGCCCACCTATCCGGAAAAGCCGGAGGACATCGAGGATCGGGATCCGATGCGTGGGTTGGATCTGCCTTGGAGTACGCAGTTGATCTGGACGCTGACCGAGGGCAGTCCCGGCGAGTTCTGGTGCGGTACCATCCCCGGAGGCCTGTTCCGCTCAGAGGACGGCGGCGACAGTTGGAGTCTGGTGCGCGCGCTCTGGGACGACCCACGGCGCCGGAAATGGATGGGCGGCGGCTATGATTTCGCCGGCATTCATTCCATCCTGGTCGATCCGCGTGACTCGGCTCACGTGACTGTTGCGGTCTCGGTCGGTGGTGTCTGGACCAGCCATGACGCTGGCGCGCATTGGGAATTGCTCGGTGTCGGGCTGCGCAACGACTACAGCCCACCCGGCATGGACGAAGATCCGCTGATGCAGGATCCGCACCGTATGGTGCAATGCCCGACGGCACCGGACCGGATGTGGATGCAGCACCATAACGGCATCTTTATCAGCGACGACGCCGGCGCCAACTGGCGCGAGTTCATCGACGTGAAACCTTCGAGCTTCGGCTTTGCGGTCGCCGTCCACCCGAGCGATCCGGACACAGCCTGGTTCGTGCCTGCAAAGAAGGACGAACAGCGCATCCCGGTGGACGCTCGACTGGTCGTCATGCGAACGCGCGACGCAGGCCGAAACTTCGAGGTCTTTGACACCGGTCTACCACATGAGCCTGCCTACGATCTGATCTACCGCCACGCCTTGGACGTTTCAGCCGACGGTCAGCGGCTGGCATTTGGCAGCACAACGGGTGCTTTATGGATCAGCGAAAACCAGGGCGAGTCTTGGCATTGCGTGAGCGCTCATCTGCCACCAATCAACACCGTCAGTTTCGAACCCGATTAAATCGCAGTGGCAGCTTGTCCCACCCTGCAAGAGCCAGTCCGGACGATCTGGGCTCAGGGCACTTGGTGAGGCAGCAACCAATCGATGCCACGCCTCCAAGCCACCAAACGAACGAGTCGTCGCCGATTTGAGGCACATTCGCCGTAGCAAAGTGCCCTTCGGCAACGCTCGAATTGTGGCGTTGCCCTGGCGACCAGGATGCGGTGCCATGTTCAATCGCAGATTACTCATCGCTCGGAGAACCTGAACTGGCATTGGGGGCGCCTAGCGCCGCCCGCCGTGCACGCAGACTGTCGAGTCGTGCCGTCTCTGAGATGATTCGAGCACTGTAGTCCCGGTCGGCGGACTCGATCTCTTGATTCATCTTCCCAAGCCAGGCCGCCTCGTCACGATTCTCGCTGCCCCGGAAACGCTGTTCTTGCAGCTCGCCCAAGCGGGCGTCCCGCTCGATCCTGAGGCGGTTGATCTGCTGTTCGGTTTGGATGATTTCGTCGTCGAGTAGGCGCGCTTCGGCAACCGTGCCAGCTTCGGCCTGCTGCGACTCGGCGTTCGACACAGCCGCTTCAGTCTGTGCCTCGCTGGGCTGGTCGTACTGGATGTCGACCTTGCGTTCCTGACCGGCACAGGGCTCTTGGGAGAAGGTAATCTTCCCGTCCTCCTTACACTTATAGACCTGCGCATCTGCCGCCTCGGTTGGCGTACCAACTGCGGCGAGGCAAACGAGCGCAGCGAGAGTGGCGAGCAACCAGCCCTGACGTGAAGCAAGGATTGTGGACGGATTCATGCTGTGAGTCTCCTGTTCGCGATTGATTCTCGATCTCTCATTTTCCGTCAAGTCGAATACCAGCAAACCCGCTACCAGGCTTCCGGCTGCGCCTGCGACTTGCGGCGACGGCAAACAGACAATGTTCGAGTATGCCTTAGAATCGACCGGATACCCTGAACGAACGCGTTGGGCAAACCAGCAACATTTCTCGCCAGGCCAGTAGTCCAGCAAGACCTCGCTGATCATGACGCTCCGCGCTCGCGATCCCCAGAGATGCTCGCACCTGGCTACCCTGACGCCGAGTCAATCGGCCTGCGGCCCGGCGACGATGACCGGGCCGTCGCCTCTGCGCACCGGTTATGATTCCCCATGAAACTTTGACCCACCGGAGTGCTTGACTTCATGTCCGAACGCCTACGCAAGCTTGCGGGTATCCTGCTGATCCTCGCCGCCATTGGCGTTGCCTCCTGGCAGACCCTGCTCGTTTCCTGTTCATCCTCCGCGGCGACGGGCAGCGCGCACCAGGCCGTCGCCGCTCCTCACTGACCGAGCCATGTCATGAAACGTCTGTTGTTGCTGGCAGTTGTCGTCCTGATCGCGGCGACCTTGTTGACACTGCTCTGGCGACGATTGCCTAAGGGCCTATTCGGCTTCGGAGGTGGAACTCAGCGGGCCTCGCCCGCGCCGGGATTGCTGTTGTTCCTGCTGCCGCTGCCGGTCGTGGCAGCCGCCGCGGTTTCGTTGGCGCAGGGACAACTCATACCCTTGCTCGGCAACGTCATTGCCTACGGTCTTTTCCTGGGTGGTGCGCTCCTGGTCCGGCGCGGGCTTCTGTCCGCCAGGGGCCTTATCCCGGAGCGAATGCCGGTCAAGACCTTCGGCAGCGTACTCATCAGCCTTGCCACCGGTACGACGGCCTGGCTGGGTGCCGGCCACCACCCGGCCATCGCCATAGCCTTCGCGCTCATCGCGCTGCTCGGTTGCTATCTGACCTACGGATTTGACCTGCGTACCCGCCATAGCGCTCTCGACGGGCAAGGCATCGGCGCAGACGCACGCATGACGCTGGCGCGAGCGGACCAATCGATCGCCGCAATCGAGCAAGCGAGCCGCGACATCCGCCAGCCCGAACTCAACAGCAGACTGCGGCGGATCGCCGAGCTGGCGCGCGAAATCTTGAACCGGCTGGAGGAGGATCCGCGCGATCTGCGCCGAACACGCAAGTTCCTCAATGTCTACCTGGATGGTGTTCAGACTGTCGTCGAGGGATACGCAAACACCCACGACAGAGTCAGCGCGCCCGAACTCGACGAACGCTTTCGCCATGCACTAGTCACAATCGAGGACGTATTCCAGGAGCAGCAGCAGAAGTTACTCGAAAGCGATGTGGACAACCTCGATCTGCAAATCGAGGTGCTGACACAGCAGCTGAAGCGCGAGGGGATCCTATGATCCAAAAAACGGCGATTGGCCGCGTCAAAGGGCGTGAGAGCGACCGATCCGCGCGCGGCGATCGGTGATCGCGATACCACTGCGACCAGCGGCGACGCGCAGCCGGACCCCTGTGCATCCAAGACCAAGCAGCGCCTGAAAAGGAATTGGACGGCGCGTCCCGCCGGAATCAGGCGCAGCGCGCAGCACCCGGGCGATTCGGCATCTTTTCAAGGGCCTCGGCATCGTCGCAGAACGGGGCACCGGATGCCACACCGCGCGCGGTCTGCCCCAGTACCTGGAGCGCCCAGGGCGGAAGTTCCTCATTAATGCGGTAGTAGACCCAGACGCCGTCGCGGCGGTCCGTGACCAGTCCGGTCTCACGCAATTGGGCGAGATGCCGGGAGATGTGCGGCTGCGACAGGCTCAGCGCATGGGTCAATTCGCAGACACAGAGTTCGCCCTGCCGCGACAGCATGATCAGCGCGCGCAGGCGGGTATCGTTGGCCAGCGCGGCAAAGAAGTCCGGAGCGGAGAGCCTGGCGGCGGGCGATGTTGCGACGTCGGTGGTAACGCGGTTCATCCAAAAAAGCTCAGTAGCCGTAGCCCTGGCTCTCGATGCGATGGATCTTGCCGCCCTTGATCGTGATGCGTTGAATAAATCGCTGCGTGCCGAAGTTATAGGTCCAAACGTCGTAGGGCTGCTCGTCGTAAGCGGTGTAATACTTGTTGTGCACCTTATCGTAGGTTCGGACCGGAATACGATCGACGAACTGCTCCTTGAGGGTCGGTTGTCCGCAATTGCGCAGCAACAGCATCGTGCTGTCACCCTCACTGACGACTTTGGTGCCACAACGCAGCGCATGAGCAGGCAGAGCAAAGAGCGCCAAACAGGCCAAGAGGGACAGGGATGGCAAGGAACGACGCATGGCGAACCTCCGGGGATAGATCTTCCTGAAACGCGACGGCCGAGCGCAATTGCCCGACCTCAGCCCCTAGTTTAGCGCGACGATGCTTCCGACCGAGGCACCATGACTCCTTAGACAGCCGTTGCACGACGCTTGCCAACCGACTGGCAGGGGCAGTCCAGTCCGCCAAGGACAAAGCCGCGGATGCCAAAAC
>JBATTL010000410.1:0-17408 GCA_049670525.1 Thiohalocapsa sp.
GTGGTGGGTGTCATCACAGTCCTGATCTACCTGATCCTGATGCCCTTGCTGGTGTTCTTTTTTCTCAAGGATAAGCAACTAATCATGGCCTGGTTCCGTCGCTATCTGCCGCGGCATCGGGCCATTGCCGACACCGTTTGGCGCGATGTCGACCGTCAGATATCGAACTATGTGCGCGGCAAGTTCTGGGAGATCCTTGTCATCTGGGCGGTCAGCTACGCGACCTTTTCCGCATTCGGTCTGAACTACGCGATGTTGCTGGCGGTCGTGGTCGGGCTATCGGTCATCATTCCTTACATCGGCGCGTCTGTTGTGACCGTACCGGTGGTCTTGATCGCCTGGGTTCAGTGGGGCTGGGGCAGCGAGTTTATCTGGTTGGTGATCGCCTATCTGATCATTCAAGCCCTGGATGGGAATGTCCTGGTGCCGCTCTTGTTTTCCGAGGTCGTCAACCTGCATCCGGTCGCGATCATCGTTGCGATCCTAGTTTTCGGCGGCATCTGGGGATTTTGGGGCGTGTTCTTCGCGATTCCGCTAGCGACCCTTGTGCAGGCGATACTCAGTGCTTGGCCGCGTCAGGATCCCGATCTGATCGCCGCGACCAAGGAGCCGTTGGCGGAACAGGCTGACAGCCTTCCACTGCCGTCCGACGCTGCCTGAACCGAAGCACTCCCCAGCTTGCTTCGCACGAATCCTCAATGTCTGGTAAGGAAGAAATGCAATGCTGATGTTTGTGACTGGACTGGTGCTGTTTTTTGGCATGCATTCCATTTCCATCGTCACGCCAGGCTGGCGCGAGCGATTCGTCGCTCGCAAGGGCGAGTTGCCGTTTCGGTACGCCTACAGCATCATATCCGTCGCAGGTTTTCTGTTAATCGCGCTCGGCTACGACCACATCCGGCAGTATCTGGAGCCGGTCGTGCTCTACAGCCCGCCGATTTGGTTGCGGCATCTATCGCTGTTGCTGATGCTGCCGGTATTCGTGCTCATGATTGCGGCCTATCTACCGGGGAGCATCCAGCGTGCTGCCAAGCATCCGATGCTGTTGGCGGTCAAGCTCTGGGCTTTGGCCCATTTGCTCGCAAACGGCACACTGGCCGATGTGCTGCTCTTCGGCAGTTTCCTCGCGTGGGCGGTAGCAGACAGGATCTCGCTAAAGCGTCGAGTGGCGCCAACAGTCCCCTCCTTGCCAGTATCACCGTGGAACGATTGGATCGCCCTTGGCGCCGGATTCGGCCTTTACGTCGCGTTCGTCCTCTGGCTGCACCTTGCCCTAATTGGGGTGTCCCCGATGGCATAAAGCCGGAGCAAGCGACGACCGAGCGGCCGATGGAGAAACGCGGCGGGCCAATCGCCGGTTCGGTCCGTCAGCTTTAATGGGCCCGCAACTTGTCGAGCATGTGGAGCAGACTCAGCATCGGGTATCGCAGGGTCATGCGTGGTCCCGAATAGCGCATGACCTCGACGATGCGAGATCGCATCTTAGTGCTGTAACAGTGCACGCTACAGTGGTTGCAGGGCATTTTCGACTCGCCGAACACGCAGTTGTCGAGCCTCTGGCGTGCGTAACGCAACAGATTTGCGCAGTCCGCGCAGGGTTCATTGGTGGAGTGATGGTCTCGACAATAAATCTCGAGCATCGCGGCGATGGTTCGCTTCTCACGCTGAATACGCTTGCCATTGTTGGCAGGCCGGAGGCGGCGGACCCGTTCCTGTTCTGTGAGCATTTGCATGGCGTCATTATGCGAATCCTCGCAGAGCTTGGTTTGACATTTGTCAATAAAACTTGACATCAACCCTTGTTGACACGCCACAGAGAATTCGTGGTTTATCGCCGGCTGCGGAGCGTGCCGCTTCGGGTCCGTTCTTGCCTAGCCCGCCGAACGGTCAATCCCGTTTGCCCGTTGGGTTCGAACCGCACCGGCACCCGGCTGCAGAGTCGGAAGCAAATTGAGCAAGTAGCTATGCTGCGCAAATCATCTGCCGTTCTTGGCGTCTACGTCTTTCTCCTGGTCGGCTGCGCTCACCAACCCTATCCACCCTTGCCGGGCGACTTGATTCCGCAGCAAGGTTCTTCCTACGCGGCGCCCATGCCGGGGTCGGTTGCGCGCGGGATGGCCGCGTCGCCGTCCACGGCTCAGGATGGTGCCGAGCAGCATTCAGCGGCTAGTCGCGGATTCGGCGTTTCTGAGGTGGCGCGTCGCGAGGCGGCGTTGGCGCCGGTTTCCCAGGAAGTTATCCCGCCGCCCCCTGACCCGGCGTCCTTGCCGCGGGCCGAGCAACGCCAACTCGACATTCTGCTCGGCTCGCAGCGGTTCAACTACTACGAAGACGAACAACTCGTCTGGTCCGGACTGATTTCGGCCGGCGCGCCTGAGCATCCGACGCCGATGGGTGGATTTCGTGTCGAAGCCAAAAACAAGAACAAGCGCTCAGGCAGCTACACGAACTATTTCGATCTGGCTACGCCGATGCCCTATGCCCTGCAGTTCAAGGGGCCTTACTGGATACACGAGGGCTATGTGCCGAATGAGCCAGCCTCCCACGGATGCGTGCGGCTGCGCTACGAGGACGCCAAGTTCGTCTATTCGCGAATTCGTGTTGGCGACGCGATCAATGTGATCGAGTAAGCCCGTGGAGGATTCAGCTTGCCGTTCGGGCATCGGTTCGCATCGCTCGACATTTCGCGAACAGCTACACTTAGGTACAGTCTGGGCCTGAAGCGGCCCACCTTGGCGCTTCCTATTCGGAGACCACCGATGCTCGAAACGAATCTAATCCTGCTGCTCGCCCTCGTGATCATGGTGGGAATTGCCCTTTGGTTGTTCAAAGACGGGGAGGGAGTCGGTCCGGCGCCCTTTGTCCGGCCCCTTGATAGCGAAGACGACGCTATGGAAGGCGGTCACAATCAACAGCCCCGGGTCAGGGTGGTGAACGACGACGATGCCGAGTCGGTCAAGGAGGTCGGCTCAGGTCCCGATAAATGAGATCGCGTCAGCGCCGCAGGCAATCCCCTTTCACGCCTCGACGAATCTTGGAAGATCTCGTTTTGCCGCACTGTCGCCGCGGATTGAGCTCGGGTAGAATCACGCGGCTATGGATCTCAACTTTCTCCCATTTGAACAGCCGGTCGCGGAACTCGAGGCCAAGATCGAAGAGTTACGCCACGTCGGTGACGACAACGAACTCAACATCGCCGAAGAGATCGAGCATCTTAAGACCAAGAGCCGGGCGCTGACTCAACAGATTTTTTCTTCCTTGACGCCGTGGCAGGTGTCGCAGCTCTCGCGTCATCCCCAACGGCCCTACTTCCTCGACTATGTGCGCCGGGTCTTCGACGACTTCCAGGAGTTGCACGGCGATCGCACCTATGGCGATGATCCCGCCATCGTTGGCGGACTGGCGCGGCTCGATGGGCGCGCGGTCGTCGTCATAGGCCATCAGAAGGGACGGGATACCAAGGAGAAGATCCATCGCAACTTCGGTATGCCACGCCCCGAGGGCTACCGTAAGGCGCTGCGCCTGATGGAAACGGCGGAACGTTTCGGCCTTCCGGTGTTCACGTTTATCGATACCCCCGGCGCCTATCCCGGGGTTGGCGCCGAGGAGCGAGGCCAGAGCGAGGCCATCGCTCGTAACCTGCAGATCATGGCTGGGCTCAAGGTGCCGATCATCGCTACCGTGACTGGCGAGGGCGGCTCGGGCGGCGCGCTGGCCATCGGTGTCGGTGACCGACTCATCATGTTGCAATTCAGCACCTATTCGGTGATTTCGCCTGAGGGTTGCGCGTCGATTCTTTGGAAGAGCGCCGAGAAGGCCCAGCTCGCCGCCGAAGCCATGGCCATTACGTCGGATAAGTTACACGACCATGGTCTGGTGGATGCTGTAGTGCCTGAGCCCCTTGGTGGTGCCCACCGCGATGTCGATACGATGTCAGATACGCTCAAGCTTACGCTACTGGAGAGTTTCGGGCAGATTGAGGATGTGCCCATGGAGCAGTTGCTCGACGCGCGCTATGAGCGCATCCGTGGATTTGGCCACTTCAGTGTTCGCGGCTTTGCGCATTTCAAAGGCTGAGCGCCGAGGCGAGCCTGGGTCTGCGCGCGAATGCCACTAGCGGGAACGGCATGATGCTGAGGTCCGCAGATCTGAATGAAGCGGTGCTGCGTGTCGCGCTTGCACCAGAGCTCCGAATCAACCGGCTTTGGATTGCGTACAGCGGCGGACTGGATTCGAGTGTCTTGCTGCAGCTGGTCACGATGCTGGGCCGCCAATCGGGGCTCAAGCCGCGTGCGATCCACATTGACCACGGCCTGCATCGTCAATCGGCGCAGTGGGCGGAGCATTGCCGGTCCCAGTGCGCGCGGCTCGGTGTGCCGCTGACGGTGCGTGCGCTCGGGTTGCGGCGGGGAAAGGGAGAGAGTCTGGAGGCGCTCGCCCGGACGGCTCGCTACGAGGTCTTTGCGGGACTGCTCGACGCCGGAGACGCGCTTGCGACCGGACAAACTCGTGACGATCAAGCCGAAACCCTGTTGCTCGCGTTGTTGCGCGGCAGCGGTGTGCAGGGTTTGGCATCCATGCCTGCACGTAAGCCCTTGGGCGCCGGCCATCTGGTACGCCCACTGCTCGAATTCAGCCGCAGCGATCTGCGAGTCTACGCCGAACATGAGAGGCTCTGCTGGATCGAAGACCCGAGCAACGCCGATCCCCGCTTTGATCGCAATCTGCTTCGCAATCGGATTTTGCCGCTGCTTCGGCCACGCTGGCCCGCGCTGGATGCCACGCTTTCCCGCTCTGCAGCGCATTGTGCCGAGGCCGCCTCTCTACTCGACGAGTTTGCAGACGAACTGCTGTCGACAGTTTCCGGCTCCCGCACGGGCACGCTGTCCATTCGCCAATTGGCCGGTTTGTCTGGTCGTCGCCGTCGGTTGCTGCTGCGCCGCTGGCTTGTGCGGGAAGGTCTTACACTGCCCGATCGTCACCGGTTGCGTCGCATCGATAGCGAGCTGATACCCGCGGCTCCGGACCGCGCTCCGGTGGTCGCGTGGAAGGGCTGCGAAGTGCGTCGCTATTGCGATGACCTTTACGCGCTGTCCCCGCTTCCGCCGCCGCCGACCCAGGCCTTGAATTGGGATCCGAGCGGGCCGCTCGCGCTTCCGGGCGAGCTCGGCAGGCTGACACCACCGCGCGCGTCCGAAGCCTTTGTGACCCTGGGCGTTTGCTTCCGTCGTCCTGGTCTCCGCTGCCGCGCTGCCGGCGCTCATAGCCGAAGCCTCAAATACCTCTTTCAGGACGCGGGCGTGCCGGGTTGGGTCAGGCCCTATGTTCCGCTGGTGCTGGTCGACGGCGAGTTGGGGGCCGTAGCCGGCGTTCGGGACTGTGACGCGCGTCTTGCCGGCGTTGGCTGGCGGGGGCATCCCTGGGAGCGGTTTGGGTTTATTTCCGGCGGCTGACAAGTGTCATCGTGCGGCTATTGGGGCCTAGTCTCGGCGGAGAATTTATCAGCGCTGCGGATCGGCCTCATAGACGTCCGCCAGCGGGACGTCGGCAGCATCGACCTGATCGGGATGACCGCGTCTTGTATGTGGCGGATGCGGCATCTCCGTCGGTCCGCGATCGCGGGGGAACACGACCAGGTGGTCGGCTTGCAGACGGATGCCAATCTCGTCACCGATAGCGTGGCGGTAGTGGCTGGGCACCAGGCACAGGACCTCGGTCCCGCTCGCCAGCCGCACCGTGTATAGGAACTCGGCACCACGGAACGCGCGCTCCACGATCACTGCCTTGCGCGGGCTCGACTCGTCATAGAGCATGTCGTCCGGACGGATCAGCACTTCCGCCGCTGTGCCGGTTTCGAGGCCGTGGGGATTCTGGCCCGCGATACGGCCGAGTTCGGTCTTGACCCGCATGTCGTCGTGGATGCTGGCCGACAGCAGCACGCCCTGGCCGATGAAGTCTGCGACAAAGCGATCCGCGGGTTCGTGATACAGGCTGAATCCGGTGCCCCACTGATGGACTTCGCCATGGCCTAGCACGCCAATGATGTCGGCCATTGCGAAGGCCTCCAGCTGATCGTGCGTGACCAGGATCGCCGTCACGCCCTCACGTTTGAGTACGTCGCGCACTTCCCGCGCGAGCTGCTCGCGCAGCTCCGCATCCATGCTTGAGAAAGGCTCGTCGAGGAGCAGTATTTCGGGCCGAGGCGCCATGGCGCGCGCCAACGCGACGCGCTGCTGCATGCCGCCGGAGAGTTCATGGGGGAATTGCCTGGCGGCGTCGCGCATGCCCACCAGTTCCAGCAGCTCGTCCACGCGCTTGCGTCGAACGGACCGATGTTGTTTGCGCAGACCGAAGCCGACGTTTCCTGCCACCGTCAGGTGCGGAAACAGCGCGAAATCTTGAAACACCATGCCGATTCGTCGGCGCTCCGGGGGTACGGTCAAACCCGACCGCGATACGAGCGTCCCATGCAGTCGCACCTCGCCCTGACTGAGTGGCTCGAAGCCGGCGATGGCGCGAAGCAATGTGGTCTTGCCGCATCCACTTGGCCCCAGCAGACAGCCAATGGCACCGGCCTCGAGCACGAAACTGACCTCGCGTACGACGGTGGTGTCGCCATAGGCGACGCTGACATTATGAACCTCAAGCTGACTGGGCATGGCGGGAGCGGGTGATGGATCGGCTAAGCAGAATCACTGGCAGCAGCCCGGCTGCGACGATGGTTAAGGCGGCTGGGCCGGAATCCGCCAGACGCTCATCGGAGGCTAGTTCGTAAGCGCGCACCGCGAGGGTGTTGAAATTGAACGGCCGAAGGATCAGGGTCGCGGGCAATTCCTTCAACACGTCGACAAACACCAGCAGCAGCGCGGTCAGTAGACTGCCGCGCAACATCGGGATATGGATGCGTTGCAGCACCTCGCCGGGTCGATAGCCCATGGACCGGCCGGCCTCGTCCATCGATGGACGGATCTTGCCGAGTCCTGACTCCACGGTCTGCAACGCGACGGCGAGGAAGCGCACCATATAGGCGAACAGCAGCGCCGCCAGCGTTCCGCTCAACACTAACCCCGTTGACAGGCCGAAACTGGCGCGCATCCAGGCGTCGATTCCGTTGTCGATCCAGGCGAACGGGATTAGCACGCCAACGGCGATGACCGTTCCGGGCACCGCGTAGCCCATGCCGGCCACACGCACCGCGGACCTCAGGGTGCGCGATGGGTACAAGCGCCGCCCGTAACCCAGCAGCAATGCCAACAGCAAGGCTAGCAGGGCCGCGCCCCCCGCCAGACCCAAACTGTGCATCACCAGGGTCGCAAATTCCCGGTCCCAGGTCGTCTCGGCCACGGTCAACGACCACCAGCCAAGTTGACCGGCCGGCAGCAGGAATCCGAACAGCAGCGGAATCAGGCAAAAGGTGAAGGCCAGCGCGGCACGCCAACCGCGTAGCCGCAGCCGTCGGATCGATTGCTCGCGCTGGCTGGTGTGGTGATAACGAGCGTGACGACGGGACCAGCGCTCCAGCAGGATCAGCGCGAATACGAAACCCAGCAGCAGCGCGGAGAGCTGCGCCGCTGCGGCCGGGTTGCCCAGCCCGAACCAGGTGCGAAAGATGCCGGTTGTGAAGGTCGACACGCCGAAATACTGCACCGTGCCGTAGTCGGCGAGCGTCTCCATCAGCGCCAGTGACAGACCGGCCACGATGGCGGGACGCGCCAGTGGCAATGCGACGGAGTAGAAGGTGCGCCACGGGCCATTGCCAAGGGTACGGCTCACGTCCAGTACGCAGAGGGATTGACTCAGGAATGCGGCGCGGGTCAGCAGGTAGACATAGGGGTAGAGCACCAGCGACAGCATCAGCGCGGCACCCGGCAGGGAGCGGATCTCCGGGAACCAATAGTCGCCGTAGCCCCAGCCGGTCGAGTCTCGTAGCATCGTCTGCACCGGTCCGGCGAAGTCCAGCATGCCCGTGTAGGTGTAGGCGATGATGTAGGCGGGCATCGCCATGGGCATCAGCAGCGCCCATTCGAACAGCCCGCGGCCCGGGAAGCGACACATGCTCGTGAGCCAGGCCGCGCCGACACCGCCGATCAGCGTACCGACGGCGACGCCAAGCATCAGCAACAGAGAGTTGAGCAGGTAGTCCGGCAACACCGTTTGGGCCAGGTGTTGCCAGACGTCGCCGGCTGGAACGAGCACGAACCCAATCACGACCAGGATCGGAAGTGCCAGTAGCAGCGCGATCGTGACCACGCTCGCGGGCCACCAGGCAAGGCGTCGAATGTTGCGCTTCGGAGTCGGGCGGCTGATGGCCGCGGCGGCGGTTTCAATCAAGGCGGAGGTCCGGATGCTTACGGCTGGATGACTGCGACTGACCCCCTATTGAAGCATGAACCGGTACGGAACAGGCCGCCAGGGTTCGATGTATCGCCATGCGCCGCGCCGCCGATCATTTCCAACCTGCTCTGTCCATGACTCGAACTGCCTCACCGTTCAGCGCACCGAGTCTGTCCAGATTCAGATCGTCGGCGACGAAGGTGCCCCATTGAGCCAGTACCGGACTGATCGCGACGCCGTCGCGTACCGGGTACTCACCATTGGTTTCGGCATACCAAGCCTGGGCGTCGGGGCTGACCAAGAACTCCATCAGTTGGATTGCCGCGTCCTTGTTTCTCGCGCCTTTGGTCAGGGCCGCGCCGCTGACATTGACGTGGACGCCCCGTGCGGCGCTGTCGGTTTCGGTTGTGCTCGGTTGATTGGGCCAAAATACGGCCATCTTCTCCGCTGGCTCACGCTCGCCGGGGTCGTTAGAATTGAGCATTCCGGCGAGGTAGTAGGTGTTCGCGATTGCGATATCGCATTGACCAGCCGCCGCAGCTTTGATCTGGTCACGGTCTCCGCCTTTGGGCGGTCGTGCCATGTTGGCGACGATGCCCAAGGCCCAGTCTTCTGTGTTTTCGGCACCGTCGGCGCTGATCAGCGATGCCACCAAGGACTGGTTGTAGACGTTGCTCGATGAGCGGATGCAAATTCGGCCTTTCCAGTCTGGCGCGGCGAGTGCCTCATAGGTGGACAATTCCGCGGGATCGACCTGTCCCTTGACATAGAGGATCGGTCTTGCGCGCAGGGACAGGCCAAACCAGTGTCCTTCGGGATCACGGTAAGGGGGTGGGATCGCGACGGTAAGGCTCTCGGACGCAACGGACTGGGTGACACCGGCTTGCTTGGCGCGGTGCAAATTACCCGCGTCCACGGTCAGAAGCAGGTCCGCAGGGCTGTTGATGCCCTCGCTCTTCAGGCGTTGCAATAGCGCGTCAGCCTTGCCCGTCACCAGATTCACCTGAATCCCGGTTTGTTCGGTGAAGCGGTCGAGCAGCGGTTTGATCAAGTCTTCTTTTCGGGCGGAGTAGAGATTGACCTCCTCGGCGCCAACCGCAGCAGTGCTGGGTAGCGTCAGCGTAGCGGCAGGCAACGTCAGTGCAGCAAGTGTCCAGTAGCTAAGTGTTCTCATAAAACGGTATTCCTCTTGTGTCGTTGGTGCAGTCAGTGATGAGCATGGTTCTGTCGATTCAATGGCCATGGTTGCGTTTGCGGTAGACTTCCGATAATAATAATGCGAATCATTTCTATTTACAAATTTTTCTGCTTTCTGCGGTCGGTCGGCTCGAACCTTGAAACTGTCCGAGTCGGAAATGATCTAGCACACACCGGAACGACTTTGCCGACGGATGCCCTAACATGTAGGGGTTTGAATCCGCGCCGAGTCGCATTACAATAACTGAGTAAAATACTCAGTTAATCGGAGCCAGCGATGAGCGCAACCCCAGAGAATGTCGCCCGCGAGAGCGCGGCGCAGGACTACGACGATATCGTCACGTCTGAGTACGAGCACGGCTTCGTCACGGAGATCGAATCCGACACCCTTCCGCCCGGTCTCGACGAAGACGTCATCCGTGCCATTTCCGAGCGCAAGGAGGAGCCCGAGTTCATGCTGGAATGGCGACTGAGCGCTTTTCGCAAGTGGCTGGACATGCCGACGCCGCGTTGGGCCTCCGTGCACCATCCGGCGATCGATTTCCAGTCCATTTCCTATTTTTCCGCACCCAAGAAAAAGAAGTTGCTGGAAAGTCTTGACGAGGTCGATCCAATCCTGCTTGAGACCTATGCCAAGCTCGGGATACCCATTGAAGAACAAAAGGCACTGGCCGGGGTGGCCGTCGACGCGGTGTTCGACAGCGTTTCGGTGGCGACGACTTTTCGGAAAACGCTGGCGGATGCCGGAGTTGTCTTTTGCTCGATTTCCGAGGCGCTGCAGGACTATCCGGATCTGGTCAAGAAGTACATGGGCACCGTCGTTCCTCCCACAGACAATTTCTACGCCGGCCTGAATTCTGCAGTGTATACCGACGGGACCTTCGTCTATGTGCCGAAGAACACGCGCTGTCCGATGGAACTCAGCACCTACTTCCGGATCAACACCCCTAACACCGGCCAGTTCGAGCGAACGCTGATCATCGCCGACGAGGGCAGCTATGTCAGCTATCTGGAGGGTTGCACGGCGCCCCAGCGTGACGAGAATCAGTTGCACGCGGCGGTGGTGGAGTTGATCGCGATGGACGACGCGCAGATCAAATACTCCACGGTGCAGAACTGGTACCCGGGTGACGAGAACGGTGTCGGCGGAATTTATAACTTCGTCACCAAACGTGGCGACTGCCGCGGCGCGCGCTCCAAGATCTCCTGGACTCAAGTCGAGACCGGGTCGGCCATCACTTGGAAGTACCCGAGCTGCATCCTGCGTGGCGACGACTCCGTAGGTGAGTTCTATTCTGTGGCCGTGACCAAAGGCCGTCAGCAGGCGGACACCGGCACCAAGATGATCCACCTGGGCCGGAACACAAGCTCCACCATCGTCAGCAAGGGGATCTCGGCCCAACGCGGCGAGCAGTCCTACCGCGGTCTGGTGCGTATAGCCGGCAAAGCCGAGGGCGCGCGCAATCACACACAATGCGACAGCCTGTTGATCGGTGACAGGTGCGTGGCCAACACATTCCCCTATATCGAGGTCAAGAACCCGAGTGCGAAGATGGAGCACGAGGCCACGACTTCGAGAATCAGTGACGACCAGCTCTTTTACTGCCGTTCCAGAGGACTGTCGGAAGAAGACGCCGTGTCGATGATCGTCAACGGTTTCTGCAAAGTGGTCTTCAACGAGCTCCCGATGGAGTTTGCGGTGGAAGCCCAGAAGCTGCTCAGCATCAGCCTCGAGGGCGCCGTCGGCTGACTCCGGGAAATCCTGGGGCCGGGGGTTCTTGAATGCGCTATGGTCAGCAATCAGCGCCACCACTACGATCTGCCTGCCGGTGCCTTCACCGGCAGTGGTCGAGCGGGGTCCGCACAACCGTGGCGCCGACAGCGCGACGAGAAGTATTGGAGTCAAACCATGTTGTCAGTTAAAGGCCTGAGAGCCAACGTCGGTGAAAAAGAAATCCTGAAGGGGATGGACCTCGAAGTCGCGTCGGGAGAAATTCACGCCATCATGGGCCCCAATGGCTCGGGTAAGAGTACATTCGCCCACGTGCTTTCGGGGCGCGAGGGTTACGATGTCACGGGTGGCAGTGCCGAGTTCGATGGGACAGATCTACTCGATCTTGATCCGGAGGAGCGGGCCCGACTCGGTCTGTTCCTGGCGTTTCAGTACCCGGTCGAGCTTCCGGGCGTCAACAACACCTACTTTCTCAAAGCGGCCCTCAACGCGATTCGCAAGTCGCGTGGCGAAGAGGAGCTCGACGCGGTTTCGTTCATGCGATTGATGAAAGAGCGCCTGAAGATCCTGCACCTCGACGACAGTCTGTTGAAGCGACCCGTGAACTTCGGCTTCTCTGGCGGCGAGAAGAAACGCAACGAGATCTTTCAGATGGCCCTGTTGGAGCCAAAGTTGGCGATCTTGGACGAGACGGACTCCGGTCTCGACATCGATGCGCTGCGCATCGTTGCCGATGGCGTGAACGCGCTGCGTAGTCCGGAGCGTTCGATGATCGTGGTGACGCACTATCAGCGTCTGCTGGACTACATTCAGCCGGACCATGTGCACGTGCTTGCGCAGGGCCGGATCGTGCGTTCGGGTGGCAAGGAACTCGCCCTTGAACTGGAAGAAAAGGGTTACGGCTGGATTGTCGGCGAGAAGGCCGCATGAGTAGCGCGTCGAACAAGGGTTCAAGCCCGTCTGCGCGTCAGACGCCCGCGGATCAGGCCTTCGGAGGTTGGTTGCGCGGCCTTCGCGACGAGGTGTCGAGTGCTACACCTCGCTGGTTCAGCGCCGAGCGAGACAACGCCTTTGCGCGGATCAAAACGCAGGCCGTGCCGACGGCCAAATCCGAGGGGTGGCGTTACACGGGTGTGAGAACCCTGATCGAGCAGGATTTCCAGCCAGTGCCTGAACCGGTCACGGCGCTCCTTCCCGAAGACATCGAGGATATCCTGATCCCCGAACTCGACGCCCATCGTCTGGTCGTCGTCAATGGACGATATGCGCCTCAGCTTTCGGATCTGGGCGAGTTGCCGTCGGGCGTCCGCGTGGGCGCCCTCAGAGACATCCTGGAACATGACCCCGATGCCCTCGACGGACTTCTGACACGGATCGCGGGCGAAGGAAATCACTTGTTTGCATCGTTAAACACCGCCGGCATGGACGACGGCTTGGTCATGCTGCTCGATCGCGGCGCGATATTGGATCGGCCGATCGAGCTGATCCACTTGTCCGTGGGTATGGACGAGCCACGTGTCGCCCAGCCTCGTCACCTCGTGCGCCTTGGGGATGGAGCCCAGGCCGAGCTGATTGAGCGCTATGTGAGTCTCGGCACCTCGCTCTACTGCACCAATTCGCTGTTGGAGATCGACCTGGGTCGTGACGCCCTGTTGAAGCACCGACGCGTACAGCTTGAGAGCATCAACGCATTCCACATCACCGGGTTGTACCTGATGCAAGCGGAGAACAGCCACTATACCGGCGTCAACATCGCGCTCGGGAGTGCCTGGGCGCGGACCGACCTGGTGTGCCGCTTCCGCGGAGAGCATGCGGAATGTGATCTCCTCGGGCTCTATCTGGCAGGGGACAAGCAACTGGTGGACTATCACTTGGATGTCCGCCATGACGTGCCGAACTGCACCAGCCGGGAAAACTTCAAGGGCATCGTCTATGGCAAGGGCAAGGCGGTGTTCGACGGGCTGGTCTACGTGGCTAAGGATGCGCAGAAGACCGATGCGGCCATGTCCAATCGTAATCTGATGCTTTGTCAGAGCGCAGAGGTCGACACGAAGCCGCAGCTGGAGATATACGCAGACGACGTCAAGTGCAGCCACGGCACGACGGTGGGTCAGATCGAACCTGAGATGCTTTTTTATCTGCGCTCCCGCGGTATCTCCGCCGCGCTGGCTCGACGCATGCTGTGCTTGGGCTTCGCCGGCGAGATCATCGACGCCCTCGGCAATGGACCATTGCAAACGCATGTGGCGGAGCAAGTTGGAGAGCGCCTAGAGCGCTCGCCGCTTTGAGGAAATGCTGATCTTCGGCCCTCCTGGCCGATAATGGTGGGGCTTACAGGGAACTGAGCCGTTGCGTCTATCAATCCTGCCGAGCCCTAGCGGCCCGGCCGCAGTGAAGGTGGTTGCTCAATGAACAGACTCGCGCGATTCGCCGGCTTCGGCAGCGAATACCAGCAGGGCGTCATCGACCGCGATGACGCTGACGAGGCACTCAGCGAAGGCGAGGCGGTGGTCGAACGCATGTCCGCCGAGGAGCTTCGCGAGCCGATCATCGCCGCATTGCGCCAGGTGCACGATCCCGAGATCCCTGTGAACATTTACGACCTGGGCCTGATCTACACTATTGATATTTCGGAGAACGGCGATGTGGACATCGACATGACTCTGACCGCGCCCGCTTGCCCGGTTGCGGGCATGATGCCGGTGATGGTGAAGGACGCTGTGCAGACAGTCGATGGGGTCGGGGCGATCAATGTCGAGCTGGTGTGGGATCCGCCATGGACTCAGGAGAACATGTCCGAAGAGGCCCTGCTCACCCTCGGTATGATGTAATGCCGCCGATGGATGAAAACCGCTTTTCGACTTTGTCGAAGCGGTCTCTCCGGAACCGTCAGATCCCGCAAGTCCCCACTGGGCCAGTGCGTTCCGGTTTCCTTAGCCAAGAGCCCGACACCTCGACGATGCGATTGGAGGTGATCAGCGAAATCCTCCTGCACATGGGCGTCGAGCCGTCCGTCACCGACACGCCCGCCGGCGAGCCGGTCTGTCGTTTTTAAGACGTGGCCGGCGCCTTGGGGATTCCGCAGTTCGAGTTGGACGGATCCGCCAACGGTGCCACCACGACTGGCGGCGACTAGCCGCGAGTCATTCGGTCTGGTGACCGATTCTCATTAAGTCCGAAGATTGTCATCCCGCGTGGTCTCCTCGTTGTCGCTTTCCGCCTGCCCGTTGATGTCCGGCTCGCTGCCCATGAGCTCGCCCCCAAGCAAACCTGCATTGTCGACGCCATGCGCGTTCCCGGGGCCGACCGCCGGCAGCATGTCCTTGAAGGCGACACCGTAGATCTCCCATATGGTCAAGAACAGGGATGCGATTAGCGGACCGATCAACAAGCCGCTGACACCAAACATGAAGAGTCCGCCGAGGGTGCCGAAAAAGATCATCAATTCGTGCATGTTGGTATCTTTGCCCACCAGCACCGGACGCAGCAGGTTGTCGACGCTACCCACGACCAGGGCGCAGAAAAAAAACAATCCAACGCCGGCGCCCACGCTGCCCTGGAACATCAGTATCAAGGACGCGGGTACCCAGACGACCGCAGATCCGATACCGGGGACGATGGAAAGCACGGCCATCACCGTACCCCAGAAGACCGCGTTGCCAACTCCGGCGATGCCGAATGCGAGCCCCGCGAGTGTGCCCTGCAGCAGGCCGATCATCAGGGTTCCCTTGACCATGGCGCGTGTCACAGATGTGAATTTGTCCAGCATCAGTCGCTCGTCGCGATCCTCCAACGGCAGGTAGTACAGGATTGCGTCCACGACCTTCTTGCCGTCGAGGAGAAAGAAGAACAGCGTGTAGCAGAACACGAGTGTCATGAACAGGAAGTTGGCTGTGCCGACCGCGACCGACGAGATCCCACCGACAAGGAGTGAGCCCGCTGCTTCCACGGATTCCGCCGCCTTTCCGCGCAGTTGATCCTCGTACGGCACTAATTTGTCCCAATAGGGGAGGCCGTGCAACCAATCCGCGATTGCGCTCGGCTCCTTGACGTATTTGACGACTGTTGGGACCAAAGACTGACCGACGTCCACGGCCTGACCGACGAAGATACCAGCCAGCAGCAGGAGTGGAATTAACACCATGAACAGCAGCAACAGCAGCGTCACAAAGGATGCGAGATAGCGATTGCCCCGAAACGCATCGGTCAGGCGCCGGTACAATGGGGTCGCCATGGCCGCGAACAGTCCAGCCATGAAAATGGCCAGCAGGAACTGTTTGATCATCGTCAAGAACAGCAACGAGATCGTCGCTACCAATATCAAGAGTACGGACTTGTTGATCGTCTCCTTCGTCATGGTCGGGCTCCTGGGGCCGTTGGCAAATGCATCCGTCACCCTGGGCGGTGACGTCCGATTTAGTGTCTATCGCGATCGTACGGAAACTGCCGCTCGATGGGAGTCTTAGCCTACAATGGCACCGGCGCTGCGGACAGGCCCAATCGGTCCGCTATCGCCACCGATCAACCATCGACCGAGGAGATACGACAATGACCAATCGTGACGAATATCTCGAGAAGCTCAAATCCAAACTCGACGAGTGGGACGCCGACATCGACCGGCTCGAGACCAAGGCTCGTGAGTCCCAGAGCGACGCCACGGAGCAATATCACAAGCAGCTCGAGACTATGCGCCAAATGCGTGACGAGGCCATGGCCCGCTACGGCGAGATGCAGAACGCCGCGGCGGATGCCTGGGAGACCATGGCTCAGGGTACAGAGAAGGCATGGAATGCCTGGCTCTCGGCTTTCGAAGAGGCGCGTACTAAATTCACCAATAGCAACAAAAGCTAACGCCCGGATGGGGCGCGTGAGCGAATTCGCTTCCTTCTGTTGGGTGATCGGCCTCCGTTGGGCGAGTGGGGGGCCGTGATCGCTCGAACTGGGGTGGCAGCGAAGGGGTAGGGGTCGGCTCTGCACCCAACTGCACATAGGTCGCGCCAGAGGTTTACAAAGGCCCCCGTGAATGAGGCCGGTGCTCGTGATCGAGCACCGGTTTTCTTGCGCGACCGCTGGCCCGAATTCAGATAGACGCACAACACACCATTGCTGCTGCCCTTGAGCATTTTCATGGCGTGGCGTCCGATCTGTGCGTGAAGCTGAAGCCACTGTTGCGGCCATCTCGGCCGCCCCACTCGTCTTCAGCGGAGCATAAAAAAATGGATAGCGGTACGCGCAATTACAGCATCGTGCTTGGCACCATCGTGCTCGGGTTGATCGCCTGGTGGGTCGCCTCGATCTGGCAACCTCGAGTCTGGGAGATCAACGATGTGCTGGAGTCAGACCCGATGCTGGCGAACTACGTCTACCAGTTTCGCGTCTTGCGTGTCGACCACGGAGTCGCAACCTTGTCCACCCCAAGGTCCTTCGCGGTGCCAGCGATGCGCTTTCTTGGGGTCGTCAAACCGGCCCTCGCCGGCAAGGCCCAGGATGACCCCGCGATGCTCGCCGCCCAGCAAGACCTGATCGATCACCAGCAACGTGCCCAGGGACTCGTGCTCGCGCTGCCGGATGTCCAGCGAGTCGACTGGCGGTTGGACGTCAAATGGCTTGCGGCTCATGGGGTGCATGCTCCAAATGCCGGTTCAGGCTGACCGGCAGTGAGAGGCCCACTTGCTGCAAAGGGCAGTCCGAAGCCGGCGGTGCTGAGGCAGCGGCTCGATCTGTTCCCTCCCCTTGAGCACGACTTGAGGTAAGCTGGCGGCCGACCGGGCAGCCGACCGTCTCTTGCGATGCAATTTCCCGCTTGAGCGGGTGGATTCCCGGTCACTGCGACCGCAAATACAACCCCGCAGGGTAAGGTAGAGCCTGGGGGTGGAATTGTGTTTTCGCAGATCGGACAGATGGGATCGACGTTCGGTCGTCGTTCTGCGGGGCCCAGCCGCGTTGCTTTTTAGCTGGCGCCGAAGCGGTTGTTTCCGCGTCGATGCGCCATGTCTTGCATAAGAATCTCCGAGCATAAGAGGAATCAATAGTGAGTAACCTATCGTCCTGGTTTGGCAAACTTGCCTCTGAAGATATCGGGGGCTTGATGGTCAAAGGAACAGTCGTCTTCCTAGTCGTCGGCACCGGCTACGCGGTGCTGGTC
>JBATTL010000411.1:0-2575 GCA_049670525.1 Thiohalocapsa sp.
GAACATGCATATCGTTGGCATGTCAGTGGATCTCGCGGTGCGTAGTCGACGGTGATTTAGGGTCGTCGCGGTTTTGGCTTAGGTGCATCGGGGGTCGAAGCTCGGTGGGTCGGCCTAGGAGCGGCGCCGCTTCGCAGCTCGGGCCGGCTGGAAAGGCGGCGCTCCCAGTCTGCCCTCATTGGCAACTCTCACACTCCGGATCCAAAATCGAACAAGCCGCCGGCGTGCTCGCACCATTGGACTTCCCCTTATCCAGAGCGATGTAACTCCCCCCCACCGCCGACAACCGGTTCGCCTTGCTCGCATCGTCCATGGTCGACTTCTCGACATGGGTTGCGCCCATCGAGCGCAGGTAATAGGTGGTCTTCAGACCCCGCACCCAGGCGAGCTTGTACAGATTGTCGAGCTTCTTGCCGTTGGGCTCGCTCATGTACAGGTTCAGACTCTGCGCCTGATCGAGCCATTTCTGGCGCCGGCTGCCGGCCTCGACCAGCCAGCGGGCGTCGATCTCGAACGCGGTGGCGTAGGTTTTCTTTAGGTCGTCCGGGATGCGGTCGATCTGTTGCACGCTGCCGTCGTAGTACTTGAGGTCATTGACCATGACGCTATCCCAGATGCCGCGTTCCTTGAGGTCGGTGACCAGGTAGGGATTGACCACGGTGAACTCGCCGGACAGGTTGGATTTGACGAACAGGTTCTGATAGGTCGGCTCGATGGACTGACTGACGCCGACGATGTTGCTGATAGTCGCGGTGGGCGCGATGGCCATGCAGTTGGAGTTACGCATGCCTACGCTGGTGACCCGTGCCCGCAGGCGGTCCCAGTCCAGGGTCGTGCTGCTGTCCATCTCGAGATAGCCGCCGCGGCCCTCGGCCAGTAGTTGGATGCTGTCGATGGGCAGGATACCCCGGCTCCAGAGACTGCCGTCGAAGCTCTGATAGCGTCCGCGTTCCTCGGCCAGGTCGGTGCTCGCCTCGATGGCGTCGTAGCTCAGGATCTCCATGCTCTGGTCGGCGAACTGCACGGCCTCGGGGCTGGCGTAGGCGATGCCGAGTTTGTACAGCGCGTCCTGAAAGCCCATCAGGCCGAGGCCGACCGGGCGGTGGCGCAGATTCGACTTGCGCGCCTGGGGCACGTTGTAGAAGTTGTAGTCGATGACGTTGTCGAGCATGCGCATCGCGGTGCCGACGGTCTTCTTCAGCTTCTCGGTATCCAGGCCGCGCTGGCCGACATGATTGGCCAGGTTGACGCTGCCGAGATTGCAGACCGCGATCTCTTGATCGTTGGTGTGCAGCGTGATCTCGGTGCAGAGGTTGCTGCTGTGCACCTGACCGGCGTGCTGGTTGGTGTAACGCAGATTGCAAGGGTCCTTGAACGCGACCCAGGGATGGCCGGTCTCGAACAGCATGGCCAGCATCTTGCGCCACAGGTCGACGGCCTTGATCTGTTTGCTCACGCGCGTGTCGCCGCGCTGGGCGCGTTCCTCGTAAGCCAGATAGCTCTGCTCGAAGGCCTGGCCGGTGAGGTCGTGCAGGTCCGGTGTCTCGTCCGGTGAGAACAGGGTCCAGTGCTGGTCCTCGGCGACGCGCTTCATGAACAGGTCCGGCACCCAGTTGGCGGTGTTCATGTCGTGGGTGCGGCGACGGTCGTCGCCCGAGTTCTTGCGCAAGTCGAGGAACTCTTCGATGTCGATGTGCCAAGTCTCGAGATAGGCGCAGACGGCGCCACGACGCTTGCCGCCTTGGTTAACGGCCACCGCCGTATCGTTGGCCACCTTCAGAAACGGCACCACGCCTTGCGATTTCCCATTCGTGCCCTTGATGTGTGCGCCCATGCCGCGCACGCGGGACCAGTCGTTGCCCAGGCCGCCGGCGAATTTGCTCAATAGGGCGTTGTCCTTGACCGCGCCGTAGATACCGTCGAGGTCGTCCGGCACCGTGGTCAGATAGCAGGAGCTGAGCTGGGGCCTCAGGGTTCCGGAGTTGAACAGGGTCGGCGTGCTGCTCATGAAGTCGAAGGACGACAGCAGTTCGTAGAACTCGATAGCGCGCTCTTCGCGGTCGATCTCGTTGATGGCCAAGCCCATAGCGACGCGCATGAAGAAGGCCTGGGGCAGCTCGAAGCGGATGCCCTGGCTGGTATGGATGAAGTAGCGGTCGTAGAGGGTCTGCAGGCCCAGGTAGGTGAACTGCAGGTCGCGCTCGGGCCGCAACGCGGCGCCGAGGCGGGCGAGGTCGAAGCGGGCGAGTTGCTTGTCGAGCAGTTCCAGGTCGCCGGCGCGTTTGACGTAGGCGTCGAAATAATCCGCGTAGCGCTCGCCCATGTTGGCCTGGGTCTCGACGCCGCCGGCCATGTCCAGGAAGCCCAGCGCCTCGCGGCGCATGATGTCGAGCAGCAGCCGCGCGGCGGCCTGGCTGTAAGCGGGTTCGCGCTCAATCATGGCGCGGGCGGACATGACCAGAGACTGGCCGACGTCGGCCTCTTTGACGCCGTCGAACAGGTTGCGGAGGCTGTCCTGCAGGATGGCCTCGGCGTCGACGCCGTCGAGATCACGCGCGGCCTCGTCCACCAGGCG
>JBATTL010000412.1:0-5772 GCA_049670525.1 Thiohalocapsa sp.
CTGGAGTGCTGCAACTTCAACCGCGTCTGGGTCGCCTTGGCCCACGCCGAGGCGCGCCAGCCAATGGCGGCAAACGGTTAAGTATTGCGCCTGGCTGAATGGGTAGAAGGACAGCCAGAGCCCGAATCGGTCCGAGAGTGAGATCTTTTCCTCGACGCTCTCGCCGTGATGGATCTCACCGTCGATGGTGCGCGCCGCTTGGTTCTCGTGTTGGAGCTCGGGCAGGAGGTGACGCCGGTTCGACGTGGCGTAGATCAGCAGGTTATCCGGTGTTGCGTTGAGTGAGCCGTCGAGCGCCGCTTTGAGCGCTTTGTAGCCCGACTCCCCCGCGTCGAAGGACAGGTCGTCGCAATACAGGATGAAGCGTTCTGGGCGTCCGTGGATGATGTCGAGGATGTCCGGAAGCTGGATCAGATCGTCCTTGTCGATCTCGATCAGCCGCAGTCCCCGTTCCCGATAGGCATTGAGCAGGGCCTTGATCAGTGACGATTTGCCAGTGCCTCTGGAGCCCCAAAGCAGGACGTTGTTGGCACCTGTCCCGGCCAGAAATTGGCGTGTGTTGCGCGTGATCTCGTCGCGTTGGGCGTCGATGCAGCAGAGGTCGGACAACGCCAAACGATGGGGTCGGTCGATGGCTTCAAGTCGGCCGCGAGGACCCGTCTTGCGCCAGCGCCAAGCGCTCGCCTCCCAGTCTGGCGCGGTGCCGGCGGGGAGCCATTGCTCAACCCGATCGAGTAGCGCCACGGTCCGCTCAAGGATCTTGTCCAGCCGTGGGTCGAGCTCATTCACCGTTGTGCTCTTCGGTGGCGAATGCTCCGACGACGTCGAAGTGGTAGTCCAATACCGGCAATGGCGTGCCGATGGCGTAACCCTGAACGAAGTCCACGTTCAGCGCGCGCAGTTGGTTGATTGTCGCATCGTCTTCGGCCCATTCGGCGATGGTTTTTAAACCCAGCACATGGGCGATCTGATTGATGGAGGCGACCAGCGCATGGTTGACCGGATTGCTGTTCATATCGTGCACAAAGCTACCGTCGATTTTCAGGTACTGCACCGGCAACTCGCGCAGGTACTTATAGGAGGCTAGCCCGCTGCCGAAGTCATCCAATGCAAAGGTACAGCCCATCTCGGACAGTTCGTGCATGAACCCGCGGGCGCCGCGGAGGCTGCGGATTGCAGCGGTTTCGGTGATCTCGAAACAGATGCCTGCTGGCGGTATCCGACAGGCTTCGAACTGGCGTTTGAGGAACGGCAGGAAGCCGTCGTCTCCGAGCGAAGTGCCCGACAGGTTGACGGCGAATAGAAATTGATCAGGATGCTCGTCGTGCCAGGAGCGCAGCTGATCGCCCTGGGTACTGAATAGCTGGTGAATGATCCAGCGATCTACGGCCGGCATCAGTATGTAGCGTTCTGCCGCGGGAATGAACTCATCCGGGACGACCGGCGCTCCCTGCTCGTCGAGCATGCGAACCAGAATCTCATAATGCGTTCGGTCGACACTGCCTGGGGCCAGCGGGATGATTGGCTGGGCGTAGAGTCGAAAGCGACCGCTGTTCAACGCCTGGGAAATGGTCGAGGCAATACGCATCTCACCATGATGGCGTGCGGCGGAGGCATCGCCGTCGTGATAAACGTGCACCCGGTCACGCCCGCTGCGCTTTGCCATGTGGCAGGCGACGTCCGCCTTCGCCAGTTCCGCTACGGCACTGTCGTTCTCGGGCAGGAATGCAGTCACTCCGATGCTGACCGCGATGTCGAATGAGCGGTCGCGCCAGGTAAACAGGAAGTTGCGTACCGTGTGCACCAAGTCTTCGCATAGGGTGAGTGCATGCTCCTCGCTGCAATTCGCGAACAGCGCGCCGAATTCGTCGCCACCCAGACGCGCCAACAGAGACGCATCATTGAACTTGACTTCGAGCAGGGTCGCGAGCTGCTCGATCAGCGCGTCGCCGGCAGCATGTCCAGCTGTGTCGTTGACGAGCTTGAACTGATCGATATCGATGTAGCAGAGTGCGTAAGGCGTCTCGGTGCCGGTGGCCTCAGTCAACATGTGCTCCATACGACGCTCGAACTCCATGCGATTCAACAACCCGGTGATGACATCGCGCTGTTCCAGAAACTCCATCTGTTCGGCCTGCTGCGCGGATTCGGTCAGATCCTGGATCATCAGCAGCTGCCGTGGACCGTCGTCGAGACTGACGCGCCGTATCCAGACGCGTGCCGGAAAACGATGACCGTCGCCCCGCGGGATTTGGATGTCCTGTATACGTGGCGGGTCGCCGTCGTTCCGTTCTCCCGATGATCCGTTGGGGTGGGCCCGTGTCGTCCTATCGGCAAGCTCCGGAATCAGCTGACTGAGCTTCTGACCGAGCATGTCCTCGCCAATCTGGCCGAACATGACCTCTGCGGCCGGATTCACGAGTTCGACACCGCCGGAAGCGCTGGCCAGCAAGATACCGTCCGAGCTGGCGTCAACGACTGCCTCCAGCCGCTGGCGTTGGTCTTTCATATGTTGGTGCTCGCGCTCGGCGAGCAGATTTAAGCGTGCGATCCGGACGGCGAGCATGCGAGCAAGAGCGAGCGTCAGGGTGACGAACAACAGGGTCCCCAGCGCAATTCCGACCAAACCGGAAGCCGTCGCCGAGCTGACCGCGAATGCCTTGACCCGCGCTACTTCGCTGCCCGCGACGATGAGTTTACAGCTGGCGATAGGTTCGGCATCGGGTATCGCAGCGCCCTCTGGTAGCGGCAGCTGTCCAGACTTGCTGGAAACAGCGACGATAATATCCGCCAGCGATGGCACGATACCGGCGGACGCATCGGATCGCACCCGGACCAAGAGCCGGCGATTAACCGAGTCCCGATCGTTCACGGAGATGACATCCTGCAGCAGGAGCAGGTCGTCCTCGAGCACGGCAGGAGCGATGCCGGCAATCTGTACATTGCTGGAGGAGATCGCACGAAGCTCGTAGAGCCGCGGCAGCCGGCCTCTAAGCGCGGTTTCGAGCGCATCGGCGGGTCGCGAAGACTTGGCGGAATTGACCGCTGTGGCAGCCCAGGTTCGCCGCACCTCTTCAAGCGTTGCAACTAGGTCGGCCTGCTCCCGCAACAATGTCCGAGTTAGGTCCATCGTCGCGTCTTCGACCGCCGCCAGCGCCTTGATCCGGGTCTGCAACCGCTGATTTTGCCAGACTTCGAAGGCGGTCCACGCGGTTAGAACCAGGATCAATGCGGCCATCAGACCCAGCAGGGTTTGGCCTTGGCGACGCGCACCGGCGCGCAATCGTTGCCCCTGATTCCCGGGTGCCGGCGATTCGGCCGACGATTCAGCTTCAGCCAGGCTGTTGGGCGTTATATTGCCCCATTCCATTAGGGTTACCGTTGTGGCGGTCCGACTTTCCAGCATGATCTTGGAATCTTGCCCTGGAATTCGAATCGCCTCAGGTGCTGAGCGGGCGGTAGCGGATGCGGTGAGGTTGGTCCGCCTCGTCGCCGAGGCGACGGTGACGATCTGCTTCGTAGTCGGCGTAGTTACCCTCAAACCAGGTGACCTTGGAGTCGCCCTCAAAGGCCAGGATGTGGGTCGCGACCCGGTCCAGGAACCAACGGTCGTGGCTGATGACGACGACGCAGCCCGGGAAGGCGAGGATCGCCTCCTCTAGCGCTCGCAGGGTCTCGACGTCCAGATCATTGGTGGGTTCGTCGAGCAGCAGCACATTGCCGCCGCGCTTCAGCAGCTTGGCCAGGTGCACGCGGTTGCGCTCACCCCCGGACAGGTTGCCGATGTGCTTTTGCTGGTCCGATCCACGGAAATTGAAACGGCTGGCATAGGCCCTGGACGGCATTTCGAAGCGGCCAACAATGATGTTGTCCTGGCCGTCGGAGATCTCCTCCCAGACCGTTTTCTTGTCGTCGAGGGCGTCACGGCTTTGGTCGACGTGTGCGATGTCGACCGTCTCACCAACACGCAGTACGCCGCCATCCGGCTGTTCCTGACCCGCCATGATGCGGAACAGCGTGGTCTTGCCGGCGCCGTTGGGCCCGATGATGCCGACGATGCCGCCCCTGGGCAGATTGAACGAGAGTCCATCGTAGAGGAGGTTCTGGCCATAGGCCTTGCGCAGCCCGTCCGCATCAACGACCAGGTCGCCGAGACGCTGGCCGGGCGGAATGTAGATCTCGTTGGTCTCGTTGCGTGATTGGAATTCCTGGGAGCTGAGTTCCTCGAATCGGGCCAGGCGCGCCTTGCTCTTGGCATGGCGGCCCTTCGGATTGGAGCGCACCCACTCCAACTCGTGCTTCATGGCCTTGATGCGCGCCTGCTCCTGTTTACCTTCCTGCTCCAGCCGATTCTCTTTCTGCTCCAGCCAGCTCGAATAGTTGCCCTCCCAGGGGATGCCGTGGCCGCGGTCCAGCTCGAGGATCCAACCGGCGACATTGTCGAGGAAGTACCGATCGTGGGTGACGGCCACCACGGTGCCCGGGTAGTCATGCAGGAAGCGTTCCAGCCAGGCGACCGATTCCGCGTCGAGATGGTTGGTCGGCTCGTCCAACAGGAGCATGTCGGGCTTGGAGAGCAACAGCCTGCAAAGGGCCACGCGGCGGCGCTCGCCGCCGGAAAGGGTGTTGACGTCGGCGTCCCAGGGCGGCAGGCGCAATGCGTCCGCGGCCACCTCCAAGGTCCGCTCGAGATTGTGGCCGTCGGTTGCTTCGATCAAATCCTCAAGCTCCGCCTGCTCCTTGGCCAGGGCGTCGAAATCGGCGTCTTCGTCCGCGTAGGCGGCATAGACGTGGTCCAATCGCTCGAGCCCTTGATTTATATGGGCGACGGCTTCCACGACATTGCCGCGCACGTTCTTCCCGGCGTCGAGTTGATGTTCCTGTGGCAGATAGCCGATCTTGGTGCCTGGCTGCGGTCTCGCCTCCCCCTCGATTTCGGTGTCGAGACCGGCCATGATTCGCAGCAGCGTTGATTTTCCCGAACCGTTCAGGCCGAGCACGCCGATCTTGGCGCCGGGGAAAAACGACAAGGAGATGTCGCGCAGGATGGCGCGTTTCGGCGGCACGATCTTGCCGACGCGGTTCATGATATAGATGTACTGCGCCATGGTATTGGATAAGATTTCGAGTCGGTGGATTGAGCTGTGTCGCGTCGTCGGGACCAAGCGGGCGGTCGCGAGCCGGGGGCGTTTCAATCCGCAATTTTGCGCGCTTGTTGCGTAAATGTCCAAGTCCCCACCGGACGTCCGACTCGGCGGGCGGACCAGTTTCTAGTCGAGGACTGCAGATGCCCACCAAAAACATCCCCATCGTCGGTTTCGTTGCTCCCAGCGGAACTGGCAAGACCACGCTCTTGCGCAAGCTCGTTCCGCTGCTGCGCGAACGCGGTCTCGGGGTCGGCTATCTGAAGCACACGCATCACTCGTTCCAAATCGATACGCCGGGCAAGGATAGTTATGAGATCGCCGAGGCCGGCGCCGCCCAGGTCATGGTCGCTTCGTCCGCGGGCTGGGCATTGATGGATCAACGGCCGGCGGCGACCATGGATCTGGCCGACGCGGAACCTGCGGATTACGCGGCCCGGTTCGATGTTGATGCCCTGGACCTGCTGCTTGTCGAGGGTTTTCACCGGTCGCACTATCCAAAGATCGAGGTGCATAGGGCGTCCAGTGGCAAACCGCCGATGTATCCAGATGACGGCGACATCATCGCCGTCGCCACGGACAGGCGCCTGCCTGGGGATGCACATCCGCCCGAGTTGCCGATCGATGA
>JBATTL010000413.1:0-4854 GCA_049670525.1 Thiohalocapsa sp.
CTCCTCGACCTCCGTCAGGATGCGCCGGCAGCGCTCCAGGTAGATCCGGCCCTCCTCGGTGAGTGCGATGCGGCGGGTCGTGCGGTTGAGGAGGCGCGTTCCGAGCACTCCCTCCAGCGCGGCGAGCATCCTAACCACCGCGGGTAAGGACTTGCCGAGCGCCTGCGCCGCTGCGGTGAGACTTCCCCGCTCCGCGATCTGCACGAAGACCGACATGGCCTGAAGCTTGTCCATGCGAAAAGATTACTCCGATATACGCAATAGTGAAATACGAATGAGCGCATTTATTCCTGCTGAAGGCAGTACTAAGCTTCTCTCCAACGGCGGCGGGTGCCGCCGAATGATCGCTTCGATCCCAACGACCATCAGAGGAGAAGAGAGATGAAGACAGCAATCGTTGTCCTGTCCGATCCCAAGACCGGATCCGAGGAGGCCCTCGGCCGCGTGTTCAACGCCTTGGCCGCTGCCTACGATTTCAAGCAGAACGGTGACGAGGTCACGCTGCTGTTTCAGGGCGCAGGAACCCGCTGGGCGGGAGAGCTCGTCAAAGACGACCACCCCGCCCATGGCCTCTACAAGGCGGTCGACGACACCGTGGCCGGCGTGTCCTGCGCCTGCGCAGACGTCTTCGGCGCCACCGAGGTGGCGCGGCAGAGCGGCTTCGACCTGATCAAGGGCAACCCGGTGCCTGGAACCAGCGGCCTTCCCAGCCTGCGGACTCTATCGGAGGACGGCTACACCCTGATGGTCTTCTGAGAGCGAAATGCCGGGCACTGGTGTGCCCGGCCCGTTCGAACATCTTCGAGCGCATGAGGTCGCCATGACATGAAGGCTCTCTATCACGAAGGCGAGCTTGCCGTGCAGCGGCGGGCCGACGAATCCGCAATGGCCCGCATGAACGGCGGGGCGATCGCCGACCGCATCCCGGGGGGCGCCAACCCCTTCATCGCCGAGCAACCCATGGCCGTCGCGGGCAGCCTCGACCGGAACGGCCATGTCTGGGCCTCGGTCCTCGCCGGCGAGCCGGGATTCCTGCGGGCCGGGGATGACCGTACCCTGGTCCTGGATGTGTCTCGCCCGCGAGCGGCCGGGGACGATCCGCTTTGGGAAAATCTGAGGGGCGATCCCCGCATCGGCCTGTTGGTCATCGAGCTCGCAACGCGCCGGCGCCTGCGGATCAATGGACGCGTGCGGAGCACCCCAGAGCCACCCTGGGTCATCGACGTCGAAGTCGCCTATCCGAACTGCCCAAAGTATATACAGCGCCGGCACTGGACGAGACCAACGGACCCGGTACCACGCGCAACAGGCGCGAGCCGGCGTGGATCCATCCTGACGCCGGAACATCGGACCTGGATCGCGGGTGCCGATACCCTGTTCGTGGCCAGCGCGCACCCCAAGCGAGGTATCGACGCCTCCCACCGTGGCGGCAAGCCGGGGTTTGTCCAAATGCCGGATGCGAACACCCTGCGCATTCCCGATTATTCCGGCAACAGCATGTTCAACACCCTGGGCAACTTCGCGAGTTATCCGCACACCGGTGTGACCCTTGTCGATTTCGAGCGCGGACGCGTTCTGCAGCTCAGCGGACGGCCGGAGATCCTCTGGGACGCGGACGACCCGCGCGGGGAGACGGGCGGTACGGGGCGCTGTTGGCAGTTCGCCATCGAGGCCTGGCAGGAGAGCACCCTGCCGTTCGCCCTCGACTGGGAGCTTCTCGATTACTCGCCCTTCATTCCCCAGCCGAGGGAAGCGGCAACCGCATCCGCGGCACCGCTGAAGCTGCAGGTCGAGCAGATCCGTCAGGAAACGGCCCGCATCAAGCGGTTTCGCCTGCGCCCTTCCGATGCCACGGAGCTACCTCCCTTCGAGCCGGGCGCGCATCTGCCCCTCACGGTCCGGCTCCCGAACGGCGAATGGGCGCAGCGTCACTATTCGATCCTCTCCGACCCCGACGACCGGACGCACTACGAGATCGCGGTGCTCGCCGAGCCGAGCGGCCGCGGTGGATCACTGTACCTGCACGAGAAGGTAGCTGTCGGGCATGAGTTGGAGGCCTTGCCGCCAAGAAACGAGTTTCCGCTGGCCGATTCGGCGGAGCACAGCATCCTGATCGCCGGCGGTATCGGAATCACCCCGATCCTTTGCATGCTGCGGGCGCTTGACGCGAACGGCAGCAGCCTCGAGCTGCATTACAGTGCCCAACGGGAGTCAGACCTGGCCTTCAGGGACAGGGTCGAGGCCCTGGCTGGCAAGCGGGCGCAGTTCTATGCCTCCCGAGAACCGGCGGGTCGCCGAATCGATTTCGAGGGGCTTCTGAGCCTGCCCGCAGAAGGCGTTCATGTCTACGTCTGCGGGCCGCGGAGAATGATCGTAGCGGTGCGCGAAATCGCCGAGATCAAGGGCTGGCCCGCAGGCCAGATCCACTTCGAGAGCTTCGGGGCGGGTCCGGTACCCGGAGACACCGAGGTCTCGGTCACCCTGGCGAGAAGCGGCATGACCCTTTGTGTCCCCGCCTCCCGGACCATCCTGGATACGCTGCTGGATGCCGGCTACGCGGTGCCCCATGACTGCAAACGCGGCGAATGCTCCATGTGCGCCACACGCGTGCTCGGCGGATTGCCGGACCATCGCGACCTTTGTCTGAGTCCCACGGAGCGGGCGAACTCGATGTGTGTGCGTCTCGCGCGCCCGGGACGGGCCCCTGGCGCTGGATCTCTGATCGCTGTTGTCCAACATCGGCGCAAGCCGAATTCACCACTCCATTGGAGGACGATAGGATGATTGAATTCCCCTGCCACAGTCCGGAGACCGCCCCCGACGGCGCACTGCCGGTATTTGAAGCCTCGCGCAAGACCTTTGGCATGGTGCCCAACCTGTTCCGGACCATGGCCGAAGCGCCTGCCCTGTTGGAAGGGTATTGGGAACTGAACCGGATCTTCAGCGGCAGTTCCCTGAGCCCTGTCGAGCAGCAGGTGGTCCTGATTGCCGCGAGCGTGACCAGCGGTTGCACCTACTGCGTGGGGGTGCAAAGCGCATTGGCCGACATGGGCGGTATACCCACGGAGGTTACCGATGCCCTGCGCTCCGGTCAGCCGGCCCCGGATGCGCGACTGGAGGCATTGCGACGCTTTACCCAGACGCTGGTGGAGGCGCAAGGCTGGGTCCCTGACCAGGAGGTGCAGGCCTTCATCGATTCCGGTTACGACAGGTCGCAAGTTCTGGAAGTGGTCTTGGGCGTGGGCTTGAAGACCTTGTCGAATTATACGAACCACCTTGCCGCAACGAAGCTGGACATCGCATTCGAGGGGCGGGCCTGACGGCAACGGGATTGACTCTTCCACAACCAGTATTGGGCCTATAGGTCCTGTTTGGTGACCAGCAATCACAGGAGCAAACTCGGGGTCCAAATATCGCTCGAATTGGACAAAGGAGGCGTAGCCAAAACGGGTTCGGGAAATCTGCGCACATTCGCTCCAGAGCGGCAGCAATGTCGGCGCCGCGCTGCGGTAGACCGGGAATTCGGTGGCCTGTCATTCGGCGATTAACGGGCTGCCGACTACCAATGCTCCAACCGACCGAGATCGGTGCGTGCCCGGTCCAGGTGTTTGGCGAGGGAGCACGCCAGCCTGTGCATCAGCATCAGTGCCGCCGCATGCAGTTCTGGACCGGCTAGACCGCCGATCTGCGAACGCCGCAGCATCAGCAGCTCGGCGTCGCGCGTCACCACGGCGTCGGCGGAGCGCGAACCAGGGTCGACAAAGGCAACTTCGCCGAAATAGCCGCCCGGGCCGACACTATCGAGACGCTTGTAGTGATAGTTGCCATTGGGTAGACGCAGGTCCACCACGCCTTGCAGTACGAAAAAGACCGCATCGCCGGCGTCGCCGACATTGAAAACGCGAGCCTTGCGCGGAAGCTTCAACGTTTCCATCAGGGGACGCAGCGTCGCCAGCGCCGCGGAGTCAACGCCTTCGAACAGTTCATTGGATTCGATCTCGACACGACTGGCGATTGGGGCCGGCGGATGACCGACCGCCGTCAGCAGCAGATCTTCGGCGCGTTCCAATGCCTTATCCGTGCTCTTGAAGCTGGTCTTGATCTCGGGCTGCGTGTAGCCGCCGGCGAAGGATCGCAGAAGGTTTTCCATCTTATGACCATGGGCAGCGCCGCGGTGAATATGGGCGAATAGCATTTCTCCGCCTTGTGCACGCAGGCGCAGAGTCATCTGCCGAAACAGGTCGAGCGCCGTCAGATCAAGCGACTGCACACGCTGCATGTTGATGACGATCCAAACGGGCCGTTCGAGCAGTGTCGCTAGGTCGGTGAACAAACGGTCGACGGTGCCGAAGAACAGATGACCGCGTAATTCCAGATAGATGATGCGCTCCCCATGCTGATCCAGCAGCGCATGCGCCTCTTTGCTGCGCAGGCGTAGTGAGCGCAGGTCACGTCCGTCGCTGCGGGCATGAATCGTCGGAGCACGAATCTGACTGCTGATGAACAAGAGCATCGCGCCCAAGGCGCCAACACCGACGCCAATGACGAGGTCAAAGTAGAGGGTGACCGCGATCACCGCCAACGCCAGCAAACCGTCGATACGGGTTCGTGCGCTGTGTAGCCAGAGCAACAGGCGCCACTCCAGCATAGAAAAACCGACGTAGATGATCACACCGGCGAGCACGCTGATCGGCAGATAGCGTCCGATCGGCCCAGCTGCCGCCACCAACAGGACAAAGCCGAGGCCAGCGACGACCGCCGGCCACCGGCCACCGCCCGCCCCGATCGCGACCAGCGTGGAGCCCTTGGTGCCACCGCCACCGATGCCGCCGAGCAGACCGGCCAGCATCTGGC
>JBATTL010000414.1:0-2606 GCA_049670525.1 Thiohalocapsa sp.
CCCCGATATCGGGGGCCTTCTTGCTTGCATCGTCTTATTTCTTGGCAGGCTGTCTCGGCGGAGGCTTGGCCTTGCGTGACCGGCGTTTGCTGTCCGCGAGCCGATAGCTGTCGCCGTTCATCTCCAGGATATGGACGTGATGCGTGAGGCGGTCGAGCAAGGCGCCGGTCAGGCGTTCCGAGCCAAACACTGAGGTCCACTCGTCGAACGGTAGATTGCTGGTAACCATCGTCGAGCCGCGCTCGTACCTTTGCGAGAACACCTCGAACAGCAACTCGGCGCCGGTTGGCGATAGAGGTACGTACCCTAACTCGTCGATGATCAGCAGCTTGTAACCGGCCAGTTGACGCTGGAGGCGGAGCAGACGCTTCTCATCGCGTGCCTCGATCAGGCTGTGCACCAGTGCGGCTGCAGTGATAAAGCCGACTGCTAGCCCCTTTTGACAGGCAGCAAGGCCGAGCCCGAGGGCGATGTGGCTCTTGCCAGTGCCCGAGTTGCCGACCGCAATGATGTTCTCGCGCCGCTCAATGTAATCGCAGCGTGCCAACTCCAGCACCGCCATCTTGTTGAGTGATGGCAATGCGAGATAGTCAAAGCTATCGAGGCTTTTGACGGTCGGGAACTTGGCCGCCTTGATCCGGCGTTCGACCATGCGCCGCTCGCGATCAATCATCTCAAGTTCGGCCAGTCGCATCAGGTAACGTGGATGATCAACGCCTTCAGCGGCACATAGTTGGGCTTGTCGATCATACTCACGTAGGAACGTCGGCAGCTTCAATGCTTTGAGGTGATGCGCTAGCAGGATCTGCGGCGTGTCAGTCGATGCGGTATCGGTCATGCCGCCACCTCGACTTGCGGTTCAGTCAGCAGATCCATGTACGAACGCGCAGATGTCGTCGCGACAACGGCCTTTGGCAGATACGGATAGATCGTCATGTCGAGGCGCGGTGGTCGCCGCTCGATGCGGCATAAGACGAGATGCTTGACGGCATCAAAGCCAACTGCACCACGCTCAATCGCGTCGTGTACGGCGGCAGCAACATCATCCAGCGTGAATGTCTCCATCAGGCGCAGAACCTGCACGAACTCCCGCTTGCCCTTTTTGCCCATCCGCGCTTCGAGCAGTCGGCGCAGCATTGCAAACGCCTCGGGTAATACCCAGTCGCTAAGCGGAGCTGCCTGATCCAGCGCATTGGTCTTTTGTTCGAGTAAGGCCAGGTAGTGCAGCGGGTTGAAGACAAAGTCTTCGCGCTCATACGAACGCGGATGCCGCGCGATGATCTCCGCCCCGCACGAGATCACGACTTCATGGACGTAACCACGGATCAGAACCTTTTGGTGCCCATAGGATGTCGGCACCGAGTAATCGTTGTTGCGGTAGCGCACGAGTGCCAAGGAGTTGACACGGCCTGGCCGCTTATCACAGGCATCGTAAGGCGCCGGCAGGGGCTTCTGAAAGACGGCGAGGTCACGCTCCAGTCGTTCCCCGATCGTACCCTCATGCCCCCGTAGCCGGTCTGCCTGCCGCTTCCGGCAGCGCTCCAACAGATCCGCGTTCAAAGCATCAAAACTGTCGAACACCGGGACCGGCACAAGGAAGTTGCGTCGTGCATAGCCGACAAGCCCTTCGACCTTGCCTTTATCGTTACCCTTGCCTGGGCGGCCAAAGCGATCGGTGAACAGGTAATGCGATTGCAGTTCACTGAACACCCGCGTGCGCTGACGCCTGCCATCGCCGAGGATGCGGGCAACGGCAATCTTGGTGTTGTCGTAGAGGATCGATTGCGGCACACCGCCGAAGAACGCGAATGCCCTGACGTGACCGTCACAAAATGCCTCCGTCGTCTCCGCTGGATAGGCAACGACAAAGATCGCATCGGAGTGGGGCAGGTGGATTGCCAGAAAGTGGATCTTGCGCTCGACACCACCGATGATACCGAGTGCTTCGCCAAAGTCGGCTTGCGCATGACCCGGCGGATGCGCAAGCGGCACGAACATCTCCTGGGTGCGCTGGCGCCAGCCCGCAATGTAGTCCTTCACGATCGTTATGCCGCCACTAAAACCGTGCTCGTCTCGCAGCCGTTCGAAGATCCGTTTAGACGTGTGGCGCTGCTTCTTAGGTCGATCCTTGTCAGCGGCCAGGATCTCGTCAATTACTCCGGTGAAAGCATCAAGCTTGGGTCGAAGCGGCGGCTTCCGGCGCACATACCCTGGCGGCACTGAGAACCTCAGCATCTTGGCAACTGTTCGAGGATCAATCCCGAACTTCTCAGCCGCTGCACGACGGCTCAACCCATCGATCTGCACCGCATGCCGGACCCGCGCGTATAGCTCCACCCTCTTCATCCCCCAGCCCCCGCTGCAAACGCAGGCACTGGGACTATATCTGCCGGACTTTTACTCCGGCGCAACCGAACAATTCAGCCGCTTCACTGAGGGATTATTGCTCCGGCGATTACATTTCTTCCTCGTTCTTCAAAAGGCAAGAGAACCAGAACCAAGCTCAACAAATGAGATGAGGTCAGCAATCGAATTGCAACCGGCGCAGCGTACAGATGCCACCGAATTGGATTGGCTGCGTCAGCGATTGCGATCCGATCGATTGG
>JBATTL010000415.1:0-10611 GCA_049670525.1 Thiohalocapsa sp.
CTCGCGGCCTGTTCGGCGGGTCAGCCCAGCGCGGCACGTTGCACCCGCGCCGCGTGCAAGCCCTTGGGTCCCTGGCTCAGTTCGAACTCGACCTTCTGCCCCTCCTTCAGTGTCTTGTAACCGTCCATCTCGATGGACGAGAAGTGCACGAATACGTCCTCTTCGCGGTCGTCTGGCCTGACGAATCCGTAGCCCTTGGCGTTGTTGAACCATTTCACGATACCAGTCGTCATCGCGGGTACTCCTCCGGAATCTCTTCATTCTTTGGGATGGTAGTCGTTTCGTTCTTGTTCGTTGCCGGCTGCTTCGAGGCAGCCAGTCGGGAACCGACGCCTTAAACCTGTGCGCTGGGGCATCGTAACGGCTTAGTATAGTTCCCTGATTTGACTGGTCAATCCGTGGTGGATTCCAGACAAACGGGGTAGGATCAGGTGCTGTTGCGGTCGCGACGCCGAGCTGACCGATTAAGATGAGGACTGTTTTTTTTGGGCATTAACCCTTACAACTAGTGCATCCCAGACAGCTATTACCCGCTGTCTCGATGTTTAGCACCGCAGAAGTCGTTCCCTTGTAACGCCATGAGCGATCGGAATTCCAGTGACGACCGCGACTCGGGGCTTGTCGTACAAGAAACCAAGCCCGAGCTGAAGCGGCCTCCGTTGTTCAAAGTCATGCTCGTCAACGATGACTACACGCCGATGGAGTTCGTCATCCAGGTTCTCGAAACCTTCTTTCGTATGACGCGAGAGAAGGCGACCCAAGTCATGCTGCACGTGCACACCCGTGGGGTCGGCATTTGCGGGGTCTTTACGCGGGAAATCGCCGAGACTAAGGTGGCTCAGGTGAACGACTTTAGTCGCGAGAACCACCACCCTCTACTGTGTACGATGGAAGAGGCATGAGCAAACTCCCCGCGCCGCCGGCTGCGGTCTACTCCAGCCGACAGACCTCGTTTCCTTCAGATCTCAAATCACGTCTCGCAGGGCCCCGTCAATGTTAAGCAAAGAGCTCGAATTCACCCTTAATAATGCCTTCAAAGAGGCGCGGGAGAAGCGGCACGAGTATATGACCGTCGAGCACTTGCTGCTGTGCCTTCTCGATAACGCGACCGCAGCGAAGGTTCTGCGCGCCTGCGGAACCGACGACGGAAAGCTGCGTAAAGATATCGTCACCTTCATCGAGGAGACGACGCCGCTGATCTCCGACGGCGACGCCCGCGAAACCCAACCGACGCTGGGCTTCCAGCGAGTGCTGCAGCGGGCCGTGTTTCACGTGCAATCCGCGGGAAAGAAAGAGGTGACCGGGGCAAATGTCCTAGTGGCTCTGTTCAGCGAGCAAGATAGCCAGGCTGTCTATTTGTTGAATCAGCAGGATGTGTCGCGGCTCGACGTCGTCAATTTCATTTCCCATGGCATCTCGAAGGTGCCCGGGGAAGAGCAGGACGAAGAGGTCCAGGGTGAGGTCGAGGAGGCTCGTGGCGAGGCGAAAGAGTCATCCAGTCCGCTGGACAATTTCGCGACGAACCTCAACGAGGTCGCGCGTCAGGGACGTATCGACCCGCTGATCGGACGCGCCAGCGAGGTGGAACGCACGTCGCAGATACTCTGCCGGAGGCGCAAGAACAATCCGCTGCTGGTCGGTGAGGCGGGCGTGGGCAAGACCGCAATTGCCGAGGGACTGGCGAAAAAGATCATCGACGGCGAGGTGCCGGACGTACTCGCCGACGCCGTCATCTACGCGCTGGATTTGGGCTCGTTGGTGGCGGGTACCAAGTATCGCGGTGATTTCGAGAAACGGCTCAAGGCGGTGCTCGCGGAACTAAAACGCAAGCAACATGCGATATTATTCATCGACGAGATACACACCATTATCGGCGCAGGGGCCGCATCCGGTGGCGTCATGGATGCATCGAATCTGATCAAGCCAGTCTTGGCCTCCGGGGATCTGCGCTGTATCGGATCGACAACCTATCAGGAGTTTCGCGGGATCTTCGAAAAGGACCGAGCCCTGACTCGTCGATTTCAAAAGATCGACGTCCACGAGCCGTCTGTGGAGGAGACCGTCGAAATCCTGAAGGGTTTGAAAAAACGGTTCGAAGACCATCACCAGGTGGCATACACCAACCCCGCTCTGCGCGCGGCCGCCGAGCTGTCGGCCAAGTACATCAACGACCGCCATTTACCAGACAAGGCCATTGACGTCATCGACGAAGCGGGCGCCAACGTCCAGCTGAAGCCAGCCGCGAAACGGAAGAAGCGCATCGACGTATCCGACGTGGAGGCGATCGTCGCGAAGATTGCGCGTATTCCGCCGAGAAAGGTGTCGATGTCCGATACCGAGTCGCTGCGTAATCTGGACCGTGACCTGAACATGGTGGTTTATGGACAGGAAGACGCCATCAATGCGCTGACTGCGGCCATCCGCATGAACCGTTCGGGGCTCGGCAGCGAGGAGAAACCCATCGGCTCCTTCCTGTTCACTGGTCCCACTGGTGTCGGAAAAACCGAAGTGACTCGGCAGCTCGCGCGTATTCTCGGCATGGAACTGATCCGGTTCGATATGTCGGAGTACATGGAGCGGCATACCGTCTCGCGACTGATTGGCGCACCCCCGGGCTATGTCGGCTTCGATCAGGGAGGCCTGTTGACCGAGGAGATCACGAAGCACCCGCACTCCGTCCTGTTGCTGGATGAGATTGAGAAGGCCCATCCGGATGTGTTCAACCTGCTGCTGCAGGTCATGGACCATGGGTCGCTGACCGATAATAACGGCCGCAAGGCAGACTTCCGTAACGTTGTGGTCGTCATGACGACCAACGCCGGCGCAGAGGCGACCAGCCGTCGCTCCATCGGGTTTACAGAGCAGGATCACTCCACGGACGGCATGGAAGCTCTTAAGCGGGTCTTTTCACCGGAGTTCCGCAATCGACTCGATGCGGTCGTGCAATTCGGTTCGCTGGCACCCGCCACTATTGCAAGCGTCGTCGACAAGTTCGTTTTCGAACTCGAGGCGCAGCTTGCCGAAAAGAAGGTGTCTTTGATCGTGGAGCCGGATGCGAAGGCTTGGATTGCCGAGAAAGGATATGACCCGAAGATGGGCGCACGTCCAATGGCCCGCGTGATTCAGAATCACATCAAGAAACCGCTTGCCAACGAGCTTCTGTTCGGCGAACTGGCCGGCGGCGGAACCGTGACCGTGAAGGTTGGGGAAGATGGCGAGCTTGGCTTTAGCTTCGACGTCGAAAACGCCACCGCGTAGGCGGCGTCACGTGAAAGCCAATCACCTGGGAGCGAAAGGGATGTCGCTTCGCGCTAGGATGACCTGACCCGGTCCCGCCCTCGGGTTGTCTCACTGTCGAAAACGACTAGCGCACGCGGTAAGTGATTCGACCCTTGGTCAGGTCGTAGGGTGTGAGTTCGACGGTTACCTTGTCGCCTGTCAAGATGCGGATGTAGTGCTTGCGCATCTTGCCAGAGATGTGTGCTGTCACGACGTGACCATTCTCCAACTCGACACGGAACATGGTATTGGGCAAGGTGTCGGTGACCGTGCCTTCCATTTGGATGACGTCTTCTTTGGCCATGGATTGCTACAAATACTGGAAGAAACTTCAGGGAGGCTTCGCTCGGGTTGTCACGCGGACCTGAGATAGCCCGGCTGCTCAAAGCGCGCCATTATAACACAGGGGCGGGCATTGCTGGTCCGCGCCCAAAATTTTGTTTCGCTTTCGCCCGCGTCTTGTTCGACCTGAGGCGGTTTCTGTCTGGCTTGGGGGACGAGCGGCGTTGGCATCTGGCGCGCGATCCCTCTGACTGCGGCCATGCGCACGAATGTCCCGTCGAGCGTGAATAAGGTGGCGGGTTTTGGTCCAGGCCGGAAATTCCGATCAGAAAAGGATCGGCTCGCCACGCTCGAAGTGGCGCCACCTTTCGCCATCCCAGGCTTCCACGGGGCGAAATCTTTCTTTGTAGTTCATCTTGTTGCTTTCGCCGATCCAGTAGCCCAGGTAGACGTAGCGCAACGCCATGCGATGCGCCGCGCGGAGTTGGCTCAGCACGGCATAGGTGCCCAATGACCGGTCTGCCTCCTCTGGTTCGAAAAACGTATAGACCGCCGACAGCCCGTCGTTGAATACATCGGTCACGGCCACTCCCAACAGTCTCTCGTCCCGTCGCATTTCGATGAAGCGGGTCTGTCCGCCCCAAGGCGCGAGCAGGAAACGAGCGTAAGTCTCGACTGATACATCGTCTGCCATATCCCCGTCGCCATGGCGCAGCAGGAGATACCTCTCATAGAGTTCAAAATGCTCGGCCTGCAGCTCAGCAGGCCGTGTCACCAGGCGCAGATCCCGGTCGTTGCGACGGCAGTTCCTGCGCTGTGAGCGGTTGGGACTAAAGCCCGCCACGGGGATGCGAACCGGAATGCAACGCTGGCAACCTCGACAGGCCGGGCGGTAGAAGTGCTGACCGCTACGGCGGAAGCCGATCTCCTGCAACCACTGCGCACGCTCGCCGTCCACAGACGCCAGCGGGTCAACGAAAAGCGTACGGGCCTTGAGACCGTCGATGTAGGAGCAATCGTGCTCGCTGGTCAGGTAGAGCTGGAGGTCGCCTCTGGCGGCTCCGTCACGACGCATTGCCGAATCCATTGTGGCTGGAAACTCCGTCACTGATCCTGGCGATTGCCACGTCGCCGGTCTTCGGAGAGTCGCCGCCGATATCGTCCCAGCTGCCGGCGGGTGACGGTCGGTCGCGCAATTGCTCAACTATCTGGACGAAATTTGCGCGCGAAATCTGGCGCGCGCCCATTCGCAACAGATGGCCAGTCAGCACCTGGCAGTCGATCATGCCGAATCCCCAGCTACTTAGCCGCTTGCACAGGTGCACCAGCGCTACTTTGGAAGCATTGTCGACGCGGGTGAACATGGATTCACCGAAAAAGGCTCGGCCGATGGCGACCCCGTAGAGCCCGCCCGCCAACAAGCCGTCCTTCCAAACTTCGACGGAATGGGCGATGCCGCGTAGGTGCAGCGCGCGGTAAGCGTTGATCATTTCCGGTACCAGCCAGGTCCCCCCGTCGGGTGGCCTCGGCAGGGCGCATGCGTTGATGACGGCCGGGAAGTCGCGGTCCATGGTGACCTCGAAGGTCGCGTTTCTCATCAGTTTGCTTAGGCTGCGCGAGATGTGAATGTCGTTGGGCAACAGCACTGTGCGCGGATCCGGTGACCACCAGAGTATCGGATCGCCCTCGCCGTACCAAGGGAAGATGCCTTGGCGATAGGCCGCCACCAGACGCTTGACACCCAGGTCGCCACCGATCGCGAGCAGTCCGTCCGGCTCGGTCAAGGCCTCGCCTACCTGAGGAAACGACGCGCTCGGATCATTCGGCGCGAGCAGGTAGGGCATAGTCTTGGCTTGGCGGATCAAACTGGCTCAGCTTTGTAGGGGCTATGTTGCTGCATTTCCGTAATATAGTCTTCCATTCCATCAATCTCATGGTTGAGAAAATTGCCGATGGGGCGCCGAAATCCGTCGTCACTAATCCAATGCGCGGACCAGGTGCGGGTCGGTAGGAAGCCGCGGGCAACCTTGTGCTCGCCCTGGGCGCCGGGCTCGAAGCGTGTTAGGCCCTGCTCGATACAGTGATCAAGGCCTTGGTAGTAGCAGGTTTCGAAATGGAGGCTGTGAAACTCCTTGGAGCAGCCCCAATGCCGTCCGTAGAGGCTATGCGCGCCCGTCAGGCAGAACGCGGCGGCGATGATGGCCTGTTCATGTTCGGCCAGTACCAAGAGCAATTGCTCGCCCATGGTCTGGGCGATATCGCGAAAAAACGGCAATGTCAGCGTCGGGATGCCGCCGCGCTTGTCGAATGTGTCCTCGTAGAGCCGGTGAAAGAGGGCCCACTCGGCCTCGGTGGCCTGATCGCCTCGCACTCGTCGGATACTCACGTCGGCCTCAGCGATCCGGCGGCGCTCGCGTTTGACCTTTTTTCGTTTCTCGGCCGAGAAGGTCGCCAGCAGATCGTCGAAGCTGCCGTATCCGTTGTTGCGCCAATGGAACTGGCACCCCAGACGACGCATCAGCCCAGCCGATTGCAGCGCTGTCGTCTCGTCTTCCGCGGTGAACAGCCAATGCAAACCGGAAACGCCGAGTTGCTGCGCCACTCGGACCGCGCCTTGAGCCATGGCTGCCGTCAGTTCGGCGCGACAGGACGCGTCGCCGGTGAGGATGCGCTGACCCGTGGCTGGCGTATAGGGCGAGGCGATGACTAGCTTCGGATAATAGCGCCGGCCTGCGCGCTGGTACGCGTCGGCCCAGGCCCAATCAAAGACGAACTCCCCATAGGAGTTGTACTTGAGATAGCACGGAGTTACGGCGACGATTCGGTCCCGGTTATCGGTGAGCACCAGGTGATGGGGAATCCAGCCGAATCGCTCGCCGACGCAGCCGTGATGCTCCATTGCCGCCAAGAACTCGTGGCGCATGAAAGGCAAGTCGTCACCGGCTAGGGCATTCCACGCGGGGGCGGGAACCTCATCGATGGCGGCGTGGGTGCTCAGTTTATACATCAGGATGGGGCGGATTCTAGGCTTGCGACCCGGAGAATAGTGGGGACGAGCATTGGGTCGGCAAAGGGCGGCAACTCGGGGTATCCGCTCCTCGAAATCGCGCGGGAGGTTTTGAATGCTGATCCAGTCGCCGGGGACGGCTTCGCAGGCCGCTTATCAAAAGGGCCATAAACTGACGAGATACCAGGTGAAGGCCGCGGTAAACAGCATTGACGCGGCACCTATCACCGCGCCTCGAGCGTCAAACTGTCCCTGCAGCATCGGCCCGATGCGGAGCCAGGCCGCAATGGCGTTCGCGATCGCGCCAAACTCGCTAATCGCCAGCAGCGTCAACAGCGGGAGCACCATGCTGCCATCAGGCGCGCGCTGGGCACCGTACACCAGAAACATCAGCAGCGGTACCGACAATGCCAGCGCGATCAGCGGAAAGTTGCTCCGGTTCACGTGCCGGTTCCGAGAAGCCTTGCTCGGCGTCTTCGCTGATGCTCGGGGCAGTGCGTCTGGTTGGCGGGAATCCCGCGACGTCTCCCGCGGTCAGGTGCCATCACCCTTTGTCCGCGAGCGCCAGCGCGTCGAGATATTTTTCGGCGTCCAGCGCAGCCATGCAACCTGTGCCGGCTGATGTGATTGCCTGTCGGTAGACGTGGTCCATTACGTCGCCTGCCGCGAAGACGCCCGGCACGGAGGTGGCGGTGGCATTACCGTCGCTGCCGCTATTGACCTTGATATACCCGCCGGCCATATCCAGCTGGCCCTCGAAGATCTGGGTATTCGGCTGGTGACCGATGGCGATGAACACCCCCTGCAGATCGATGTCTTCGGTCGTGTCGTCGTTGACGGCCTTGATGCGGATGCCGGTAACGCCGGTGTTATCGCCCAGCACCTCGTCGAGGACATGGTTCCAAGCGAGGCGAACATTGCCGTTCGCAGCCTTGTCCAATAATTGGTGTTGTAGGATCTTTTCCGCGCGAAGCGCATCGCGCCGATGCACCAGCGTTACTTCAGACGCGATATTCGACAAATACAGTGCCTCTTCGACAGCGGTGTTGCCTCCGCCTATGACCGCGACTTTTTGGTTGCGATAGAAGAAGCCGTCACAAGTGGCGCAAGCGGAAACGCCCCGACCCTTGAACTTCTCTTCGGACGCCATGCCCAGGTACTTGGCGCTGGCGCCAGTGGCGATGATTAGCGCGTCGCAGGTGTAAGTGGCGCTGTCACCTCGGAGTTCGAACGGCCGCTTGTCGAGATCGACCTGATTGATTTGGTCAAGTATCAGCTCCGTCTCGAAGCGCTCCGCATGTTTGCGCATGCGTTCCATGAGATCCGGCCCGAGGACGCCGTCCGGATCGCCCGGCCAGTTGTCGACATCGGTGGTGGTCATGAGCTGGCCGCCCTGTTCGAGGCCGGTCACCAGCACCGGACTCAGGTTCGCGCGAGCGCCATAAACTGCAGCAGCATAGCCGGCCGGGCCTGAGCCCAAGATCAGCAGGCGGCAGTGCTTGGTGTCCGTCATTGTGTCCTCCGGAATAAATCCAGTCGTGTTAGCTGCCAATCCTGTTGATCTGGCGGCAGGCTGATTGGTGCATACGCAACCGGGGAAACGACCGAACAGCGGCATCTCCGGAGCGGGAAAGCGGTGTGTTCAAATCCCCAAATATTACGTGCAGCACCATCGCGGGTAAAGCAACCGACGATCTCAGACGGGCACCGACAGTGCGTGGCCGAATACGGGTGAGTTGCAACGGATGCATCGATCGCCCATTGTCGCGGTCGCAGTTGCTGGTCGAGGTCGATGATACTGCTGTGCGACGATCAAGCTGGGGCAGATGCTGTCCCAATTATCGGCATCCTTCAGAAACGAAAAACGCGTCGCAAGACCAGCTGCGCGGGAAACGCTAGAATGCCGGTGGTCGCGCTACGAGCTTCCGGTTGTCGATCAACCGCCCGATCCCGCGAGATCTGGCGCGCCCAGTCCGGTCGCGGAGATGACGAGGACGCGTTCGTACCCTGGTGGCAGTAGCGGTCATCGGGCATCGAATGAGCAGTCGCGGGCTCATTGATCGAAAGTACGCGAAAAATATTGGATAACGCTATAATAATCTGAGTTATTCGGAGGAAGCACAGTGACTCAGGCTACGCGCATTGGCCATCTGACCCTTGCCGACTATCTCGATCGCGCTTGGCGCGAGGGCGCCATGTGGACATTGATCTGCGCGGCGCTCTATCTCGTTCTGGCGCTGGCCAGCTATTCTCCGGACGATCCCGGATGGTCCTACGTCGGCGCCAGTGATGGCATTGCAAACGCCGCGGGACGGTTCGGCGCATGGTTCGCGGATCTGGCCTTGTTCCTGTTCGGGCTATTTGCCTATCTGATCCCGGTCATGGTGGCCTGGAGCGCGTACCTGGTCTTTCGCCAGCGGGCGGCTGAACCCGAGACCAAACTTTACTGGTTGGCACTGCGATGGGTCGGCTTTCTCATGACACTGGCGGCCGGCTCGGCCTTGGCCAGCCTTCACGCCGCGGATCTGGTCGACAGCCTACCCAACGGGGTCGGTGGCGGTCTGGGGCAATTGCTCGCGGAGTATGCCGGTGTCGCCTTTGGCGCATCCGGGGCATCGTTATTCTTGGTCGCGCTGTTACTGGTCGGGTTCACGCTTTTCACCGGTATCTCGCCGCTGCTATTGGTGGACAGTGTCGGGGCAGCGACGCTGAGTGCTCTGCAACTCCCGGTCCTCGCCCTGCGGGCACTCGGTGCTTTGCGTCTACCCAGCCTGACATCGCCGCGTCGCGAACAGTCGGACGGTGACGACGGCCCAGAGGTCGTTGCCGTCGATGAGATCACTCCCGCCAGTGTTTCCGGAGAGTTCGACCCCAGCCTCCTCGATGCCATCGACCTGGAGCCGGCGCCAGAGCTCAAGCTGGAACCGGAACCGGCCGCGCCCTCGTCCGTGGCCGGTCAGCTTAAACGCAATGCAATACAGTTTTCGCCGGAGTCGATGCAGCAATCCACGGATAGCGTGCAGGTCAGGTCCAAACCGAAGCCCGATCGGGCGTCCCAGCCAACACCCCAGCGTTATGCTGCAGCGGCCGGAGAGCGACCGCCGTTGGCACTGCTCGATCCGCCGCGAAGGAGCGGCAAGGCGGTCAATCCCGAGCAGCTTGAGGAAATGTCCCGGGAGTTGGAAGCGCGCCTCTCTGAGTTCGGCGTCATCGCGGAGGTCGTCGCGGTGCATCCTGGGCCAGTGGTGGCGTTGTTCGAGCTGGATCTGGCGCCGGGGCTCAAGGTCAGCAAGATTACCGGACTGGCGAAGGACATCGCGCGCGCTTTGTCCAAGGTCAGCGTGCGCGTGGTCGAGGTGATCCCCGGCAAGTCAGTGATCGGCCTCGAGGTGCCCAATGACCATCGCGAGATGGTTGTCCTCGGTGAGACACTGTGCTCGCGCGCCTACCAGGAGGCCAAGTCGCCGCTTACCATCGGCATGGGGACCAACATCTCGGGGGATCCGGTGATCGCAGACCTCGGTCGCATGCCACATGCGCTGATTGCGGGCACCACCGGCTCCGGCAAGTCCGTCGCCATCAACGCCATGATCCTGAGTCTAGTGTACAAGTCCGGACCGGAGGACGTGCGTCTGATCATGGTCGATCCGAAGATGCTGGAGTTGTCCGTTTACGAGGGCATCCCGCACCTTCTGACGCCCGTGGTCACGGATATGAAGGAGGCCGCAAACGCGCTGCGCTGGTGTGTCGGTGAGATGGAGCGCCGTTACAAGCTCATGGCCAGCCTCGGTGTGCGCAACATCGCGGGCTACAATCACAAGGTGCAGGATGCCATCGACGCGGGCGAACCAATCCCCGACCCGCTGTTCAAGGTCGCCGAGACCGCTATTTTCGGCGCGGACGATGACGACCCGCTGGAAGTGCCGACGCTGACCAAGCTGCCCTACATCGTGGTCATCATCGACGAGCTGGCGGACATGATGATGGTGGTCGGAAAGAAGGTCGAAGAGCTGATCGCACGGCTTGCACAGAAGGCCCGTGCC
>JBATTL010000416.1:0-4545 GCA_049670525.1 Thiohalocapsa sp.
GCCCAGCGCCCGAGCGCCAGTGCGCCGAGCGCGCCGCAGCCCATCGCCGCCAGCACCCAGCCGAAACCTGGCTCGAATAGCGGCCGCGGCAGATACAGCCCGCGAAGGTTGAGGAATACCGCGTCGCCCAACGCCAGGCTTTCCCGCGGCTTCGGCAGAGCCCGCAGCACGGCGAAATACCAGAAGAAGATCTGCAACAAGAGCGGGATGTTGCGGAATGTCTCGACATAGACCGCTGCGAGACGCGCCACCAGCCAGTTGCTCGACAACCTCGCGACACCGATGACGAGGCCGAAGATGGTCGCCAGCAGGATACCCAGCAGGGAGACCAATAGGGTGTTCAGGACCCCCCCCAGGAAGGTGCGGCCGAAACTCGAGGTCTCGGAGTAGTCGATCAGGGTCTGGATGATGCCGAATCCTGCCTCGGTGGACAGGAAGCCGAAACCGGTGCCGATACCGCGGCTCTCCAGATTCGCAAGGGTGTTGTGCAGGATGAACGCCGCCAGCGCCAGCACTGCCCCTATGAACAAGACCTGAATCAGTAGCGCCCGCACGCGAGGGTCGTTCCAGCCGGTCCAACCTCGGCTGCGATACCCGTCTCGGGACCTGCGCTTCATTCAGCGAAGCACCGCGGGTGCCGATGTTGCTGTCAGCGGGTTGATGACTCGCGCCGCTCGACGCATACCATCCGTCGAGCGGCGCTGTTCAGCGAATCGGCGGCGCATATTGCAGACCACCATCTTTCCACAACGCGTTCAAACCGCGTTCGACCCGCAACGGCGAGTCGGTGCCAACGTTGCGCTTGAAGATCTCGCCGTAGTTGCCGATCTGTTTGACGATCTGATAAGCCCAGTCGTCGTCACCCTGGCGCACCACGGGCCCGAGGGGCTCCTTGGAGATCACCTCCGGCAGCACCATCGCCTTGTCCGGATCGGAGAGCTTGATGCGCAGGCCGTAGAGCTGCGACTGGTCGCTGGTGAGCGCATCGCAGCGGCCGGCATCGAAACCGCGGACGGTCTGGTCACCGGTGTGGAAAACCACCGGCTCGTAGTTCATGCCGTTAGTGCGAAAATAGCCCGCCAGATTCAACTCGGTCGTCGTGCCCGCCAGGATACAGACTGCAGCCCCGTCGAGTTCTCGCGCGGACTTGACGCCGAGTTCCTTCGAGACCATGAAGCCCTGCCCGTCGTAGTAGGTGACGCCCGTAAACTGCAGCCCCAGGGACGTGTCGCGGGTCAGGGTCCAGGTGGTGTTGCGGGAAAGCAAATCGACCTCGCCCGACTGCACCGCGGTGAGCCTTTCCTTGGCCGTCAACGGCGTGTATCTGACCTTGCTGCCATCGCCGAACACGGCCGCCGCCACCGCCCGACAGATGTCCACGTCCAGCCCGGTCCAGTTACCATTTTCGTCGGCATTGGAAAAGCCGGGCAGGCCGGTGTTGACGCCGCATTGCAGGAAACCGCGCTCCTTGACCGCGTCCAGCGTGGTCCCGGCAAAGGCGGCCTGCGCCAAGGCCAACAGGCCCGTCGCGGCGAATGCGATTGTGCTCTTGTTTGGCACGGTTGGGTCTCCTTTCGTCGGCTCGTCTTGTCGTGGTCCGGTGGAAGATCAATCCGGGGCGTACACGGCACGCCGGTCGCACCGACCAGGATTAATAGATTGAGCGCCTGGCTTGAAGCGGCAATTTCCAAACGGTCTCTCCACACTACCCTCCCAGAGGTCGATCAGCCCGTCAATGCCGAGACCTCTATCCTGGCCATAAAGCCCAAGAAGCTGTGCCAGATGCGCCGCCGCGAGGGGCTTTTCGGCGTTATGGCCCTTCTCAAGGAACACCGGCTGAAGCCAAGAGAACTGTATGAAACGTCACATTCATTCCAAGCAATAAGCGCTAGTTCGTTCCAAGCAATAGGCGCTAGCCTGTCCTTTCAGAACACCACGGCGACTGTCGCCGGACCGATGTAGGCAAACTCCCACGGCAAGCGCCGCCGCGCCAGGTTGCGACCTGACAGCGGCGGGCGAACACGAGAGGTTTGAGTCATGTCCCACAATATCGGAAGCGTTCCCGTTCTCGCATCGCCCTTGCACATCGGCCCGGATAGCGGCGACCCGCAAACGTCTCCCAACACTTGGGAGAAAGAGCTCGTCCATACGCCCGCTCCCGACGGCACCAAGTTCGTCATCATCCATTTCATGAACGTCAATTTGCCGGCTGACAACCGCTTGGAGGTCGATCTCGGCTACGAAACCGACGTCTTTACCGCCGCGGATGACGGCGAGTTCTGGACGCGCCCGGTCAACGTGGCGCAGGTCGGCGTCGGCAATAGCATTCCGATCCGCTACATCACCGACGGCGCCAGCAGCGGCGATGCTTTTGTCGACCGCTATGCGCGTGGCGAATCTTTGCAAAGCCATGCGCCCGGACACAACAGCATCACCAACTGCGATCCCTTCCTGCCTGGAGACTGGGTCGAGCCGGTCTTTCCGCACGGCCCCGGCGCCACGGTACCGAAGTACGATCCTTTCTGGATCTGCGATAAGAACAATCCGCCGGCGTGGGAAAACGTGCGCTGCGCGCCGGAAGGCGCCCTGCAGCGGACGCTCGCGCGCAGCGTCGGCATGATCGTGACGGTGCACGGGCCGAGCGCGGACCATGATCACGAAAGCGTCGGCAGCTGTTCGGTGACGCTGATCGATTCGGACCTGGTGGTGCTCGCCGGCCACTGTGTCTCGGACCATCCCTTCGAGGTGCCGACCAGTTCGGTGACCTTCGACTTCGAGGTGGCCTGCGACGGTAGTCTGGTGCCGGCCTATAGCGCGACCTTCTTTAAGGTGATCAAGCTGGTGAAATACCGCTGGTCGGATGGGCGCGACTACGCCGTCTTGCAGTTGCGCGGCGCGCCGCCCGTTCCGCCGATCCCCCTACGCAACAGCTTTCCGGCGGTCGGCGAAAGTGTTTTCGGCGTGCACCACCCGAACGGTGCGGTGAAGAAAACCTCGCCCTCCGCCGCTGGCATCACCGCTGTTAACTTCACGGGGATCGGGATCGGTGTGAATCTCGATGTCGCCGGCGGCAGCTCGGGATCGGGCCTATTCGACGCTTCGGGCCGGATCGTCGGCGTGCTCGCCAACGGCAATGCGTGCAACCTGACCTATTCGTCCATGGCCACCATGCTCGACGATCCCATTGAGGTGCCGGATCCGCCAACGGAACGCGCGGTGATGCTGGTCTTCGACCGCTCCGGCAGCATGAGCGAGACCGCCGGCGACGGAAAGGTCAAGATCAGCGAGGCCCGCGACGCGGCCGAGCTCTTCGTCTCCATGTTGCGCGCATCCATGGGCAACCAGGCGGGCCTGGTTTCCTTTTCCAGCAACGCAAGCTCCCCAGTCGACTTCGCCCTTGTCGGTGTCACAGATGACACGAAGCAGGACATCATCGACCTGCTGCCCGGGATCACGCCGAATGGCCGCACCTCCATCGGCGACGGACTGGACGCGGCCCGCGGGCAGCTTGCCGGTGCCGCGGGCCTGCCGCGAAGCATACTGCTGCTGACCGACGGCATGGAGAACGAGCCACTGGCCATCGCCGATGTCGCCGGGCTCGGCGGCATAGAGATCACCGCCATCGGCTTTGGCACCGAGAGCAATCTCGACGGTCCCGGCTGACCGACCTGGCACAGACCCACGGCGGCTTCTACAAGCGGGCCGGCACGGGGCTGGAGCTACGCAAGTTCTTCGCGCTCGCCTTCGGCGACATCTTCGAGGCGGGCGCGCTTGCCGATCCCGAGATGCATCTGTCCGCCAGCATGCAACAGGGGCCGGACGTCACCTTCAATGTCTGCGGCGAGGAGGCCATCACCCTGGTGGTCGGCTGGGACAGGGCCGATGCGCCGCTGCTGCTCGAGGTGCGCACGCCGACCGGTCAACTGGTCGACCTGAGCGCGCTCGGCATCGACATGGACAACGGCAGGACCTGGCGCTTTGCGCGCATTCTGCTGCCCCAGGCGGGGGAACGCGACGGGCTATGGAAGGCGCGCGTGCGCCGGCCGAGCCACGGCGGGTCGGAGTTCCCGCCGCCAAGCGTTCCTGCCACCTACTTCATCAACGTCCTCGCGCGCGGCGGCCCGAGTCTGCGCCCGTTCGCCCAGCCGAAAAAGCTCTACACGGGTGACGTTCTGCATCCCAAGGTCATGCTGCAGTTCGCCGATGAGACCGTGCCGCAGGGCGGCCAGGTGTCGCTGGCGGTCACACGGCCCGCCGCCAGCGTCGGCACGATTCTGTCGCAAAGAGGTCTGGGGGCCCCGCGCATCGTCGACGGCGATGTCATTCCGGCGCGTCAGGCGACGCTCAGCGCCATCGAACAGGACTCCGGCACGCCCGTCACCGGCTACGTCACGCAGACCCACAGCCTGTCCGACGATACGCAAGGTTCCGGCACCTTCATGCCGGCGGGACTGTTCGGCAAGCGGCTCGAGGAAGCCCTTGTCGTCGAGGGCAACTACAGCTTCCATGCCAAGGCCAGCGTCGGCAAGGACTGCACGGCGACGC
>JBATTL010000417.1:0-13322 GCA_049670525.1 Thiohalocapsa sp.
AGCCGGCGGCGGCAGTGCCCGACGCGACCGCGGAGGTGTCGGAGGATGCTCCGGCAGAGGCGGAAATTGCCACCGTCGTTGACGCGGCGCCGGACGCGCAGCCCGACGTCGAGCCTGTCGAGCCTGAGACATCATGGCGAGAGCAGGCTCCCAGTGGTCATCGGACCGCGCAGCCCGACGTCGAGCCTATCCAGCCTGAGACAGCCGAGACGACTCCCGCCGTGTCGGCGAGCGAGCCCGAAGTGGAACTGCCCGCTGCGACCAAGTCTGCGGAGTCGAGTCCCGCCGAGGTCGTTGCTGTGCAACCGAAGCCGGCCGCTGCCGCACCTGAGGCGAGCGAGGTCGTCGGCTCGGCGAACCCGGTCACTGTAAGAGCTCCACCGGCCCCCATGATGATGCCGCCGATGGCATATCCGCCTTCCGCCCCAAATACTTACAGGGTGCCCGTGGCTCCGCGGCACATGTCCCCGAGTCGTCCGATACCAAGGTGGGGGCCGCAATTCTCACCTATGCCGCCGACGCGCTAGCAAGGCTTTCTTTTTAGGCGATTGCCGGAAAATCTGGTACCAGATGACGCAGGCTTGAGGTTTGCCCTCAAGGAGCACCGGCAGGCGCACAGCCGGGCTATGCGAGCGCCGGTGCGACAATGGAGGCGGGCGTCAAGACAAGTCAGCTGGTATGAGGTTTGCCAGAAATTGCCTTAGAACCTGACCTGAGGCGGCCGCCGCCGGATCGGCAGGCGGTTCGCCGGGTGCGCTCAACTCCGGTCCGCGCGGCTCCCGGCGTTTGCTTGGCTTGGCCAACTGACCGCCGCCTCGATATCGGAGCAGCGCGGTTCGATGAGTGCGCGAGTACCCATTGGCGGGAGATCAGCGGGCCGGATGAGATGCGCGCGACCGGTTTACGCTACCGGCAGCGTCCCCCCGAACGCGCGACTCCTCGGACGCGACCGATCATTCGTCAATCCAACGCCAGTGCCAACGGGCGACCGCAGCTGACAGCAGTGCCGGGCGCAAGCTCGGGATTCCAAACCGCCGTATTGGGCGGCAGCAGCACGACTACAGTCGATCCCATATTGAAGCGTCCGAGTTCGGCGCCCCGCTGAAACGGAACCATCGCCTGGTCTGCCGGTGTTCGCTTGATGCTTCGCCCGCGCGGCGGGGTGACGCGCCCTGACCAAGTGGTCTCGATACTGCCGACGAAAATGGCGCCGACCAACACCAATGCGATCGGGCCAAGTGCCGTCTCGAACAGACAGACTAAGCGCTCGTTACGAGCGAAGAGCCTCGGCACCGCCGCGGCGGTTGTCGGGTTCACGCTGAACAGACGCCCAGGGACGTGAATGGTCGACCGTAAGCGTCCATCCAGCGGCATGTGGATGCGGTGATAGTCGCGCGGCGACAGGTAAAGGGTGGCAAACAGGCCGCCATCGAAGCACGCCGCGAGTTCGCGATCTCCACCGAGCAATTCGTCGCATCCGAAGTCACGTCCCTTGGCTTGGAAGAGGCGGCCGGACTCAATTCGACCGATTTGGCTGACGGCTCCGTCGACCGGTGAGATGACTTTGTTTGGAGCGAGGTCGACGGTGCGCGCGCCTTCTCGTAGCGCTCGTGTGAAGAAGGCATTGAAGTTTGGGTAAGCGGCGGGGTTCGGAGCCATTGCCTCGTCCATGTCGACGCGGAACGCCCAGATAAATGCCCGGATCAACAGGCTTGTCACCGGACCGAGCCGCAGACGGGTCAGACGAAAGACCACTCCGGACAACAGGTGCTGAGGTAGCAGATATTGCAGCGCGACGAACAGTCGTTGGCCGGGGCCGAGGCGCTCCCCATTATCATTACATCGGTCATTCATCGGTCATTCATCGCTAATCGCGATCCTCGAGTGGTCCCAATTGGCGAGGGCGGCGACGTCCGCGCCCACCGCTGCGGCAAACTGCGAAGCAGGAAACAGGGCCGTTAGCCGGGCGCTGTCGTCGATCAAGAATAGGGCCGGTAGGCTGTCCGCCGCGGCGTGGAGGTCGGCGCCAAGCGCAGCGGCGCTCAGGGTCTCGAACTCGGTGCGTTCACCGCTGAGCACGGTGATGCTCGGTGACAGGCGTTCAAAGTCCCGCGCCAGCCTTGGCGCGACGTCGGCGCTGATCAGCAGCAGCCGCATTCGGTGTTGCAACTTGGGTCGGTCTGCGAGACGGTTGAAGATCTCGACGAGGCGCGCAATGCCTAGGTGGCCTCGAGCATCGCCGATCGGTGCGATGGCCATGAGGCTCCAGCGGTCGATCAGGTCCGCGCGACCGAAAGGGTCGCCATTAGCGTCGGAGAGCGCAAACTCCGGCAGCGTCTGTGGCGGACGGATCAGTACGCCGGTCAAAGCTGGCGTGCGTTGATCAGGTTGCTTGTACTGGTTGCCCCATTGGTACATCAGCAGGAACAGGCCAACGGCGGCCACGGCCATCACCAGCCGCGGGACGAGAGACCGGCGGCGGCGTCGTGGTCCAGGATCGAAGGTTTTCAGTGCCTTGGCCGAATAGCGGGGGCGTTTCCTCGGTCGGGTCTAAAGCGCTCAGCCATGGAGTGCCTGTTGCACGCGATTGAGTGCGGTGCCGGTGTCAACACAAGCGCCCATGTCGTTGAGGATCGCGCCTAGGGCGCTGATGCAGAACAGGACATTCTGTGGCCGGCTCGACCAGCCCATCAGGCCGATACGCCAGATCTTCCCCGCAAGCGGGCCCAGTCCGGCACCGATTTCGAGACCGTATTCGCCGAGCAGGCGGGAGCGGACGGCCGAGTCGTCGACGCCGCCGGGGATCGACACGGCGTTGAGCTGCGGCAGGCGTTCGGCCTCCGGCACGATGAGCTCAAGCCCAAGCGCCTCAAGGCCATCGCGCAGGGCGAGATGATGAAGCTGGTGCCGCGCCCATGATGCCTCGATGCCTTCCTCAGCCAGCATCACTAGGGACTCGTGCAATGCGTAGAGTGCGTTGACAGGCGCGGTATGGTGATAACTGCGCTTGGCGCCACCACCCCAGTATCCGAGCATGAGGTTTAGGTCCAAAAACCAGCTTCTAACAGGTGTTCCCCGACCGGTGACCTTGGCCAACGCGCGCTCGCTTAAGCTGATTGGTGCCAGCCCCGGCGTGCAGGACAGGCATTTCTGACTGCCGGCGTAAACCGCATCGATACTCCAGGCGTCCACCTCCAGCGGTGAACCGGCGAGTGCGGTTACCGCATCGACGATGGTCAGGCAATCGTGGCGATGGGCGATCTCGACCAGGGTCCTCGTGTCGGAGCCCGCGCCTGTGGAAGTCTCGGCCTGGACGAAGGCCACAATCTTGGCGTTCGGATGCGCGTTCAACGCCTCGTCCAGTTTGTTCGGGTCCACCGCGCGGCCCCAGGTGTCCTCGACGCAGATCGGCTCACCTCCGGCACGGATCACGTTTTCCTTCATGCGGCCGCCGAATACGCCATTGACGCAGAGCACAACCTTATCGCCGGGTTCCACCAAATTGACGAAGCAGGTCTCCATGCCCGCGGAGCCGGGAGCCGATATCGGCATCGTCAGTGCGTTGTTTGTTCGGAACGCATCTCGTAGCAGGTCCTTCAACTCGTCCATCATGCCGACAAACGCCGGGTCCAGATGGCCGATCGTAGGGCGAGCGAGCGCGGAGAGCACGCGCGGGTGGACATCTGCAGGACCGGGCCCCATAAGGGTCCGGATGGGCGGCTGGAAGGAGCAATGCGTCATGAGTCTATCCGTTTCCATGTCGGCGCGGTTGAAGGTGGGACGCGGTCTTGTCCGCTTAGCCCCGCAGTATAACGGCGCGGGCCGCCGCCCCTCAATTCGGCGAATCGCCGTGCCGGTGTCTCAACGAGTATCGGCCGAAACGAGTATCCACAAGGCACTCGACAACGCGGCTATCAATCTCATTCATTTTCAAACGCGTAAGCGCTTGAACCTGGCAAGGCGTCCTGTCCTGCGCGGGAGGCGGCGAAGTCTCCGGCGCTTCCCCAAACGCGATTCAGAGGTTCGAACGGATGACCGACAAGAGCGACAAGACTGACGCCGAGTGGGAGGAGCTCCTGACGCCCGAGCAATATCGCGTCTGCCGTCAGCAAGGCACCGAGCCCGCATTCACCGGCGCCTACTTCGACACCAAGACACCGGGGCGGTACCTATGCGTGGCCTGTGGAGCGGAGTTGTTCAGTTCTGATCACAAATACGATTCCGGCAGCGGCTGGCCCAGTTTCTGGCAATCCGTGGATCCGGCCGGGGTCGCCGCCAAGCAGGACGCGAGTCATGGCATGGTGCGAACCGAGGTGAACTGCAGCGGCTGCGGGTCACACCTGGGCCACGTATTTCCGGATGGACCCGAGCCGACTGGCTTACGCTATTGCATCAACTCGGTCTCGCTGAAACTGGAGCCGGAGGATGACGCTTGAGTCGGTCGCCCGCAGGCGCAGTCGGAGATTGTATTGCCACCGACGGCGGCCGCCTGACCATGGGCCGGCCGGCTCAATTGCGATGGCTTCGATTGCGGGGTTGCGTGACGGAGTCCACCGGCCAGCCCCAAACGCCGACCTGTCGACTGCGGGCGATACGCTCAAGTGCTTGGTATTCGAAGGGGGCATTTGGGAGGGCCAAGGCCCAACCGCGCTCGATCAAATACGCGGCAAGATCGGTCCCTGTGTCAAAACTGCTACGGTCGCGATAACAGGTCGCCTCGATGCTGCCGTCGGCGTTACGCAGCCGCTCGAAGCAGGTGATGAAGCCCTTGACGAAGAAGTCCAACGCGAGCACGCCGCGTTCGTCGCAACGTACCGGGCTGATCCACGCGCGACACTGTCGGTCCGTGGGCGGAATGTAGATGCCATAGAGACGCACGACCCGGTTCTTGATCAGCAGCGAGCCGTCGTCGCGAACCATTGCATGGCCCTCGAATTCCCGCGCCGTTGCGTTTCCCGCATGCAGCGCGGCTAAAAGCAACACAGAGAGAATAGCAAATCGCCGCATCGCTAATCGCGCCCGAGGTTTGTTGGCAAACACCGACATTTGCCATCCATCGCAAGGACCGGTGAGGAATGCCGTGCAGCCGCCGAAAGACCGCAAGGCGACTGCCCTGTGGTTGACCAATATCCAAACACAGGCCCCCGCGCTTGCCAAGTGCTGCGGTTGAGTAGCGGAGCACGATAGCTGAGCCGTGCAGCCGCACATGAGCCAAGGGCGGGCGATGTTAGACTGCGGCATCGTCGCAATAACGCAATAATGGGCTGTGCCGCGCCCGATGCACCGCCGACGTCGCCTCGGGCGACGGCGGCCAGTCGAATCGGAGCCGAGACTCAACGATGAACGAAACGAACTCCCTGAATGCCCCTTCGCGTCGAACCCCCGATACCCATCAGCGCGGAGGCGACAAGGTATCGCGCATCCCCGTGAAGGTTGAGCCGACTGAGCGGATGCCGCGCAAGCCGACATGGATCCGCGCCAAGGCGCCGACGGGGCCGGGCGTCGCGCGAATCAAGCGGTTACTGCGCAAGTCAGAGCTGGTGACTGTCTGCGAGGAGGCCCAATGTCCCAATCTCGGGGAGTGTTTCAACCAAGGTACCGCCACCTTCATGATTCTCGGGGACGTCTGTACGCGGCGTTGTCCATTCTGCGACGTCGCCCACGGCCGCCCAAAGCCTGTCGACACGGCGGAACCGGATCGACTCGCGCGCTCCATTGCGCAGATGGGTCTGCGCTATGTCGTGATCACTTCGGTGGATCGCGACGACCTGCGCAATGGGGGCGCCGGTCATTTCGCGGCCTTTCTGAGGGCGGTACGAGCCAGGAGCCCGCGGACCAAGCTGGAGGTATTGGTTCCAGACTTCCGTGGTCGCGAACAAACGGCGCTGGAGGCCTTTGTAGGCGGCGCTGTGCCGGACGTCTTCAATCACAACCTGGAGACGGTACCTCGTCTCTATCGCGAAGCCCGCCCCGGTGCCGACTATTCCGGCTCTCTGGGGCTATTGCGCGAGTTCAAGTCTCTGCATTCGTCCGTGCCAACAAAGTCGGGCATCATGCTCGGGCTTGGCGAGACCAAGGAAGAAGTGACTGCCGTGATGCAGGATCTCCGGCGGCATGGTTGCGACATGCTAACCCTCGGGCAGTATCTGCAACCAAGCCGCGAGCATCTGCCCGTGCGCCGTTTCTGGACGCCGAATGAGTTCGACGAGTTCCGCACTATTGGCGAGTCCATGGGTTTTTCCAACGTGGCCAGCGGACCGATGGTGCGCTCTTCGTATCATGCCGATCAGCAGGCTCTCGATATCGTTGGCGAATAAGCGTCGGCCGCTTGGCCGTCGGAATCTGCGCGAAATGATGCCCAAGACGGACCTCTCTCTGATGCTGCTCGTGTCATCGAACGATCGCTCCGGCGAGCCCTGAGTCCGCGGAACAAGCGCGTCGTTCACAGAATGCTCGTCCACTCAGCAGCGGCTCCGGAAGCTGGTCGGAGTGGACGCACCGTCATTTCTTTGGCGCTTTGCCCAAATCGAGGTCATTTCGCTTATCGTTATCGTCGGTCTGAAGCTGGCATCGGCGCATTGGCGGCGCCGGATGCATCGTTTGGTAGTCGGCGTGCCTTTGACCCCAACTTGGCGACGGTGGCAACGGGACGGTTGCTTCGCTGTCTGCGCTGGCGCTGCTTGGCGTGCTCGGTCGTGGTGGCGGTGACTGGGCCGCGGCGACCGAACTCTCGCCGCGGTTGGCGGCGGAGAGGGATGCGCGAGCAATCGAGGTCTTGGCGAAACACCACGAGAACTGCCACAAAGATGCCGAGACCGCGCTTTAGCACGCCCCGGCCGGTTGCCTCCCGAAGATCCATCCGGACGACCCTGTCTCGTCACAATTCGCGACGCCTGTATTCGCAAGATGCGTCGGGAATTGCCAATCTGCAACCCGTACGTCGGATGGCTAGTGTTCTAAGTCATTGAAACTAAAGTTTGGCTTGGTTGGCCCGCGTCCTGCTTAAGGAGTGGGTGAGCCAGAGACTCTACGGAAGGGAAACACATGAGTCGTTGGTGCGACGCAGGGGAAGCGACAGCGAGCCAAAGGGTGCGCCGAGTTGTTGGGCGCAATGTTCGAGAGGTCCGGCAAGGTGGGAGCGAGAGAGGCCAAAAGGCCAAAGCGACGCACTAGGGCCCTTGCCGGCGCGCGTTGCATCCTAGCCTCGCAGGCTCAGGATTGCACAACGCAGTCGGCCGGCGCGGAGTCATCCGCGCCGGCCCTTTTCATACGCGCAGTCCTGCGCTCAAGCCTTCCGGATACCGTTCCGAATTAGGCAGGTAGGATGCTGCTTACCAGCGACCGCCGCCGCCGCCGCCATGGCGACCGCCACCACCACCACCGCCACGATCGCTGCGCGGCTTGGCCTGGTTGACGCGGAGCGGACGACCTTTCAACGGCTGCTCGTTCAGGGCCTTGATCGCCGCGTCTGCCTCGCTGTTATTGGGCATTTCGACAAAGCCGAAGCCCTTGGACTCTCCGGTGAACTTGTCGGTGATCAGATTGGCGCTTTCAACATCGCCGAAGGCGGCAAAGGCCTCGCGAAGTTCGTCCTGGGTTACGCCGTAGGCCAAATTGCCAACGTAGATATTCATCAGTCAGGTCTCTCTAGTAGCACGCATCGTAGGGAAAAGGAAAACCGCTACCCGGCCGATGCGCCAATCGGGTAGCAGCCGGGCTTGGCGATGCGGGCACCGCCGAGTGCTCTGTGGGGCGAGGAATCATTTAGGCTGGTCGCGGCGACCGGAATCGGACATCCGCGCGTCGATTATTTCGACCGGAGCATACACCCAAGTTATCGGTGTTGAAAGCAAATTCATCGCCCCCTGCTCAGACCAGTCGCCAGGCGGTCTAGAACCCTGGGGTGGTTCCACAGCCTTGGGCATCACGCCAGGTGGGGTTTCGCAAGATAGTCGTGGGATTGCATCTCGATGAGCCGACTAGCCGTGCGCTGGAACTCGAAGGCGAGGTCACGTCCGGCGTAGAGTTCCACTGGCGGCGCCTCCGCAGTCAGCATCAGATTGACGTTGCAGTCGTAGATCGCGTCGATCAGTGTGATGAGTCGGTGCGCGATATTGCTTCTCTCGTCGTCGAGGCAGCGCACATTGGATAACAGCAATGTATGGAACAGACGTGCGAGTTCGACGTAATCCAGTTTCGAACGCGGAATCTGGCAGATAACGTCGAAGTCGAGCCAAACCACGCCATCGCCCCAAGCAACCGTCGGGATGTCGCGGTCGTTGACCACAATTGGCTCTTGGCGCCGATGCTCCGCGGTCGTGATGTCTTCGAAGTAGGCGGCGAGTGACCTGTCGGCGTCGCTGTTCAGCGGCGTCACGTATACCGATGCCTGTTCGAGCCGCCGCAGCCGATAGTCCGTAGGACTCGCCAACTCCAACACCTGACAATGGCGCTGCATCAGCACGATAGCCGGCTTGAACCGATCGCGCTGGATTCCAGAACGGTACAGTCCTTCCGGCGGGATGTTGGATGTGGTCACGAGCGTGACACCGTGCTCGAACAATGCCTCCAATAGCCCGCCCATGATCATCGCGTCCGTAATGTCGTTGACCTGCATCTCATCAAGGCATAGCACCCGGCACCGTGCGGCTGTCTCGGCGGCGACCTGACGCAATGGATCCTGACGCCCTTTCAGGCGAGCGAGATCGGCGTGGACGCTTTGCATGAAGCGGTGGAAGTGAACCCTGTGCTTTTCAGTGATGGGGAGGGCGTCGCAGAACAGGTCCATCAACCACGTCTTGCCCCGACCGACGCCGCCCCACAGATAGAGGCCCCGAACAGGCACCTGAGTCGCTGCTCGCCGATGCCGCCGGAGGAGTCGTGAAGCTAAGCTCGGAGACGGCGGGCGCCAGTCCATAAGCGCCTGGTACAAGCGGGTCAGCGCGTCGACGGCCTCCGCCTGGGCGGCGTCTGGTTCGAAATTCTTACTGCACAGCGCGTCGTGATACGCGGTCTGTGGCGAGCCGTCCGGGAGGGTTGTCGCCGGCATGGTGTGTTGGTCAGGGTTTCGCTGGTAGCGGCGGCCCGTCATCGCAGTCCGCCGCGAGGCCGCGAGCGATGCGCTCGTCTCGGGCGACGTCGATAAACAGCTGGATGTCTCGCTCGCGCCGCTCGGGCGATAGGGTTCGGCGTTTAGCGGTCTCCCAGGCCTCGGTGATGCGAGGATGCAGTGCCTCCGCGGCGGCGGTATCGCCCCGGTCACGGAGGATCGCCGCCTTGAGCATCAGTGCCCGTAGTACATTGCGCTCATTGCCTCGCTCGATGGCGTTATCCGTCAGCTGCAAGGCTTGGTCGTCGCGGCACTGCCCGAATGCGAGCAGGGCCATACGGTTGTCGGGCCCGAGGGGGTCTTCGCCGCAACCACCGAGAAGCGAGGCTTCGAGAATTGCCGCCGGTATGAGGAGTGCGATCAGAATGCGTTTGGGATACATCGTCGGGTCGTCGTATGCGAAAAATACAGCCAATGGAATGCGATGAACCAAGATTCATGGTTTCGGATCGGGCTGGTCGGTCCATCATCTGACCGCGGTCGGCCGGCGCCGTCGACTGCATCAGCCCGCCTGGGCCAAAGCCAGCCTCTTGGCCGCGCTGAAGTCGGTCTTGCCGCTCCCGAGCTTCGGTAAGGCGGCGACTTTGACGATCTCGGCCGGGATCATCAACGGATTGATACCGCCGGCGAGGAGCTTGGCTCGGATGTCGTTCCCGTCCGGTTCGCCCTCGATCAGCAGCAGGATACGCTCACCCTTCTTCTCGTCCGGCAAGTTGACGGCGCAGAGTTCCAACTCAGGCGCCCGCAAAACATCGCGCACCTGTTGCTCCACGGCGCCCAGGCTGATCATTTCTCCGCCGAGTTTGGCGAAGCGCGAGTAGCGATCGACGATGGTGAGAAAGCCGTCGGCGTCCTGATGACCCTTGTCCCCAGTCTTGTACCAGCGCTGGCCGTCCAATGCCACCACGGCGTCCGCGGTGCGTCCGGGGTCGTTTAGGTAGCCCTTCATCACCTGGACGCCGCCGATCAGGATCAGCCCGTCCTCGCCGGTGGGCAGGGATTCAAGTGTCGCCGGGTCGACGATGCGGAAACTGGTGCCCGGCAAGGGCATGCCCACGGTGCCGGGTTTCGAACCGGTCTGGATTTTCCAGTTGTCTGTCTCGATGGCGTCTGGCACGTTGACGCTGGCAACTGGCGTTGTCTCGGTGGCGCCGTACCCCTCGTAGATCGTTTTATTGAAGCGGAGTGCGAATGCCTCACGGACGTCCGGGTTCAGCCGCTCCGCGCCGGCGACGACGATGCGCAGCGATTCCAGCATGATCGGGTGCACCTTGCGGTTACGGACGTAGAGGCGCAGGAAGGTCGACGTGCTGCACAGGATCGTGACCCGCCACTGGGCGATGGCCTTCGCGCTACCAACCGCATCGGTGGGATCCGGGTGACAGACCATCGGCATGCCCTCGAGCAGCGGCAGACAGGTGGTCACGGTCAGGCCGAAGGCATGGAACAGGGGCAGGTTGGAGAGCATCAGGTCGTCACGCTCGGTGTTGAGCACATCGGAGATCTGGCGCGCATTGGCCACGATGTTTCGGTGCGTGAGCTCGACGCCCTTTGGTGTGCCCTCGCTGCCGGACGAGAACAGAATGGCCGCGGTATCCTGCGGGTGGGTGCGATGGCAGAACATTGCCCGCAGCAGGGATGCCGGCAACAGGACCGCGGCGCCAAGTGCCAACAAACGCCGCACCCCGCCAAAGCCCTTGCCGATGTCCTCCATCGCGTGCAACTTGCGGCCCTCGAACAACGCATCCGCATCGATACCGCGGGTCTTGAGCTTGCGCGTAAAACGCTCCGCGGTGATGACATTGTCGATGCCGGCGTTGTCCAGCGTGGAACGGATGGCCTCGGGGCTCGCGCTGTAGTTGAGGTTGACAACGGTCTTGCCGGCCAGCCAACCCGCGAGATTGGCAATGATGCCCGCGCTGCTGGCTGGCAGCAGGATGCCCAGGTTCTGCTCCGGAACGCGGCCCCTGATGTCGCTGGCGAACAACAGCACGGCGGCGATCAGCTTTCGGTTGGTCAGCGCCGTACCGCTGGCGTCGAACACGACGGGCATCCCGGGTGCACGCTTGGCGGAGCTGAGCCAGGCCGCGGGTAGTGTCGGCAGCGACTGAACGTACTCCTGCCAGGAACTCACGGAGAGTTCGAAGACCGCCTGTTTCACCTGTTGCGCGTCGTTATGGATCGGAAGCGTCGGTCCGAAGGCAACGACGACATCCCGCGCGCGGCCATCGCGTCGGCTTTCCTTGAGTTTGTCGCTCGCATTGGAAAAGCGGCTGCCCCAGAGTCCACGCAGGTAGAAGGGTAGGATCACACCATCGGCATCTTTGGCCGCCAGTTCGAAGCCCTTTTTGAACTCGCTGAGTTGGGCGTTCTTGCTCAGGGTGCCCTCGGGAAACAGGCATACGACCTCGCCGTTGTTGATCAGGTGCGTCACGGCCTCCAATGCGTGTCGGCTCTGGCCGCGCGAGATTGGCACCACGCCGAAGAAGTCCAGAAACCAGCGCAGATACCAACGCTCGTAGATGACACGCTCCATCACGAAACGCACGGGTCGCGGGCTTGCCATCTGCACCATGGCCCAATCGATCCAACTGATGTGATTGCCGAGCATTAGCACGCCGCCCTGGGCCGGCAGGTTGTTGAGGCCGATGACCTGCAACCGGTAGCGGGTGGCGATGATGCGCGTAATTAGGAAGCGCACCAGCGACTGTGGCAACTGCCAGACCGTGTAAAGCGCGCCGCCTAGGGCGACGACACCGAGTGCGACCATGATGGCGCGACTGCCGGTATCCGCCAGCGCCGAGATCACGGTGATGATCAGCGCGCCGAGCATGATCCAGTTGAGTACGAAGTTCTTCGCCGCCAACACGCGGCCGAGCTCCCTCTCGCCGGCATTGAACTGGATCAGCGCGTTCAGCGGCACGATGAAGATGCCGGCCAGCACGCCGAGCGCGAAAAAGTTCAGGCCATGCAGCCAGATATTGCCGATTCCCGGCAGCAGGAATACCACCAGCGCGATGCCGGCGGCGCTGAACGGGATCAGACCCGTCTCGACATGATCTCGCGAAATGCGCCCGGCGACGGCCGCGCCGATGATGATGCCGATGCCGGCGAAGGCCATGACGCCCTGAATGACGACAGTGTTGGTTTCACCGAGGCTGTCCTTGACGTAGGCCGGAAAGGCCGCCAGCAGCACCTGGGAGATTCCCCAGAACACCCCCAAACCGATGATCGAAAGCCAGATGACGCGATTGTCCCAGGCCGCGTGTAGGTTGTGGGTCAGATAGCGACCGGTGCGGTACTGGTGCCAGTCGAAGCGCATCTGGTCGACGCTCCGGCGCTTGTCCGGCAGACGGTAGGTGAGTGCGACCTCGAACAGTGATCCCAGCACCAGAAACCAGCCCACCGGGGCGATGCGTCGCATGATGTCGTCCGGAGCCAATCCGGCGCCGCCGGTGAATCCTTCCGGGGTCTGTAGCAAGGACTCGAACAGCATCGAAAACACCATGATGCCCGCGAGTATCGCTGTGCTGGAGGATGCCTGCGCCCAGGCGTTGGAGACTGGGAAAGTATTCGGCGCCATGCCGATTTGGCGTCATGTTGTAGGCTGGGTTGAGCTTGCGAAACACAGCTTTCAATGGGTTACGGAGCGACCGATGCTGGGTTTCGTTCCTCAACCCAGCCTACAGCGAATACTTGGACAGTCTCCCTTGCCTGGTAGCCACCGTCTACTGCAGGCGGGGGTGCAGCGGCCCTTTTGTTCCACCCGTCCGCTGTGCCCCGAAGTCGCATTCCAGCGCTCGGCAACACGGAATTGCTGCTCCATCGTGAGGCCGCTGAGCGCCGGGGTGGCGCCTTGACCGGTCGTCGATCCACCGCTAGCCTCAAGACCCTGGCGTCGCTCGACGCGCAGAGGCGGTTGGATTTCCTGTCCGTCGCTAACTTCGCCAGGGCACGCCCCTCAGCTAAGCCCAGTAGCTGACAACTCCTTGGAACAGAATGACTATTCCGCGTCGTTGTTTCTTGCTGGCCTGTTCGGGATCAGGCGCTCGGGACGCACCCTGACGACCGTCCAACTGCTCCGTCCAGGATCATCGCGATGCTGCTGATTCACCTGATCCAATCGTTGATCGTCCTGCTGGCGCTGGTCGCGTCAGCCTTTTGGCTGAAGCACCGTGGCGTCATCACCGCGGACAACGCACAGGGTTTCAAC
>JBATTL010000418.1:0-3167 GCA_049670525.1 Thiohalocapsa sp.
GCGCAGGACCGGTCATGCGCAGATCGATGTCGTTGTCGTCGAACTCATAGGACAGCGAGCGCACCGCGAGGGTTACGTCGCCCCAGTCGAAACGATAGCCGAGGCCGAGGATGGCCTGCCAGGTCCAGTTCGAGTCGCCGACGCCGATATCCGCGTAGTAGGGCATGAACCAGCGATCATTCAGCAGTACCCGGCCGCGGGCACCGATGATGCCGTCCCACCGCTGCTGATCCATCGACACCGCGTTGGCCCGGTAAAAGCGCCCGCTACTGTCCTGCACGCTCAGTTTTAGGCTGCTGTCCATGACCAGATAGCGGAATCCGGCAAACAGATCCATGTTCGCGTTGGGGGACTGCGCCACTCGATAGCCGCCGGCGAGCGTCCAAATGGTCGCACTCAAATCGATGCTGGCCTTGCGGGAGATATCTGTCGACAGATCTCCGAATGAACCAGTGACGGAGCGCACACGGCTGTCCTGGTCGCCGAAGTCCACGTAAACGATGTCCGTAAACACCGACCAGCGGTCCTTGCGCGCCTCGCCGATCAGCATCACTGCCATCTGCAGGTTGCTCAGATAGTCGTTCGGATCGGTTTTGGCGCTGACATCGACCGACCTCGTCTCCCCACCGCTGGGGCCAGGCAGGCCGCTGACGGTTGTGTCGACGTTCAGGTTGGCGTTCGGCAGCCAAAGATAGGGTTCGAGTTTGAAGTGCCAGCGACCGTCGTTGTTGTCCCCGCTCGCCGCCATGGCCAGCGTGGGGGTTACGAGCAGTGCAAGCGCCATGGCGCGGCCGACGGCAGGTGTCGATTCGCGGTTCATCGGGCAAACTCCTGTCGAAAAATCGTGTCGTCAAGACGGTCGGCCTAGGACCCCGCAGGGTAAACCGAGGCGGACCTGATATCGCTTCCGCATTGTGCATGGCTGCGGGGTCGTGGGCTTGGCATTTCGCGACAGGTGTGCGCGTGGAGTTGTGCCAGGTTTTTCAAGGGCGCGGAGTGGTATCAGGTCCGGTCTTGCGATGCAGTGCGCAGAGATGCGTGACCAGCTCGTCAACGCAACGGCGGCGATGCGCGCCAAGCGCCCGGCGAGACGCCGGACCAGCGCTTGAACGCGCGCGTGAAAGTCGTGACATCGGCGTAGTCCAATGCCGCGGCGACGTCGGCGATGGGCAGGTCGGTGTCGCGCAGCAGTTGCCGGGCGACATCGTAACGGGCCTCTTCGATCAATGCCTTGCAGCTCGTGCCAAGCGCCTTCAACCGGCGATTCAACGTGCGCCGATGCAGCGTGAATAGGCGCGCGATATGGGCCAGCGAGGTGTCGCCGGGAGCGGCGCCCTGGATCAAGATGCGCCGGAGCGTTCGGCGCAGGTGTGAGACGAAGTCTCCTGCCCCCTGCGCATCGAGACCTTCGATCAGCTGCAAAAACTGTGCGTGCAGCAACGCATCGGCGCCGTCGAGGGGTTGTTTCAACCAACTGGCCGCAAACGCCACGGCGGAATGTTGCGCGCCGAAGCTGATCTGGGAGCGGTAGAGGCGCCGGTAGGGTTCGACGTCGGCGGGTCGAGGCCGGCTTAGACGCACTTCGAGCGGCTGGAAGCCAGGGCCGCAGAGCGTCTTCAGAATGTTGTAGATAATTGCCATCGAGCCGTCATAGACCTGCTCGATGCCGGGCATCTCGGCCTGATAGACGATGTAGGCCAACACGGCCCGGTCTTCCGAGATCCAGAGTGCCGGCACCGCGCCACGGTCATGCAGATGCAGGTACACAATGAGCTGGTGCAAGGCGGCGCCGACGTCGGGTGCCAGGCTGGCAAGTTGCCCGATCAGCCCAAGCACATCGAGGCCGGCTCGCTCCCCGAGCAGGTGCCCGAAGTGGGGGCAGTCGCTGCGCTCTGCGCAGAGCGCGAGCAATCGGCCGACGGCGACGAATGGGACGCTATGCTCCGGATCGTCGAACAGGCCGATGTCCATGCCAGCCTCTTTGATGATCGTCGCGGGGTCCAGACCAAACTCGGCGAGCAGGCTTGGCACGGGCAGGATCGGCGCCATGCGCAGCGCACCTTCCCGCACCAATGGTGGATCACTTGATGGGTCGGAAAGCGGAGCACGCTCTTCTTGCATGACGCCTTGGTCGGATCATCGCGCAGTCAATAGGCGCTTTAGTCTACGCATTGCCGGGGCGGTTTCAAATCCATGCTTTCCCGCGCCAGCATTGCGTCGTGCGGGCGTTACGGCTGGTAGGTGCAGGCGCCGTCCGTGCAGCCATCGTACGAGTTCTCGAGCTCATCCTGGACCAGATGCGCCTTGCCGTCCACGGCCCGAATGGTCAGGTCTTCGTCGAGCACCTTGACCCGGTAGGACCAGCCTTCGGCGGGTTTGAGCTTGGCGCCGAGGTCGGAGAGTCCATCGTAGGTCAGGCTCGGATCGACGATCTTCGCGAACGCCTGCATCACCCACGGCGTGCCATCGGGGCCGTCCAGGATGAACACCGGCTTGCCCTTCTCGAAGGTCATGGTCGATTTCCGGTCGACGATCAGCGGCTTGTAGGCGCTCGATCCCTTTACATGCGGGTTGACGCCCTTGGGCAGCGTGGGCCGAGCCATCCACCGCCCTTGCCAGCCGTCGAATGTCGTCACCTCGCCGACCGGCAGGTCGATCCAGTCCATGGTCCAGCCCCTGGGGCCGTTCTTCCACACGCCGATCACGTCATGCTGTTTGGCCAATGCCGCGGAATCGACCTTCGCCCAAACATCCGTCGGGCAGGTGTTCTTCGGATCGACCTCATTGTTCAGGCCGGTCGAGTTCCACATTTCGGTGTACAGGGTCTCGTTCTGGAGATCGGCATAAATGAAGTTCAGTTCACAGTACTGGACAGCGCGCAGGTCGTCGAAGCGCATGCGCTTTGCCGTCGCCGCATAATCCGGCGGCGGCGTCATGCCCGCCGTGACCACGGTCATCATTGCCTCGAAGCACGGACTCGACAGCTGTGTGATGTTGTCCTTCATGCACGCCTTGAGGCCTTCGCCGCCGATGATCTGATCCGCGCACAGCCGCTTCACGTCGCCGGCGCACTCGAGCACGACATCGACCGCGTCGCGTATCTTGTCCTCAGCCAGCGCGCTGCCGCTGCCTGCCAGCAGCGCGGCGGCCGTGAGGATGCCCAAGGT